>NZ_WJZM01000067.1:0-32345 GCF_021609545.1 Pseudomonas sp. PA-1-6B | reverse complement strand
GGCGGCCCCCCAAATCACTGGCGGATTACGGGCACACCGAGCCTAAGCGAGGTGCCGAGTGGTGGGGCAAGAGCGTTTTGCTTACTTTTGTCTGGGCCGGCATTCCGGCTTTTCAAAAGTGAGCCGCCGTCAGGGCGGAACCCTAGGTGGCCGTTACCGCAGCAATGGATATGTACACGGTCCTACTGTGTGGACTGTCAGGCCGTCTTCGCAGCGATGCGGCGAGCCGACAAGCCAGCTCCCACATTTGGATCCTGGGCGCCAGGGAGATAGGCGCCGGCCGTCAGGCCGTCACGGGAGCAAGCTCCCTCGCCACAGGTCCAGCGTCGGCTCTAAATTGTGTAGATACCTATGGCCATCGCAGTCAAGCCAGCTCCCCCATTGGATCGCAGTGCCTGAGCTAAATCCGTCGACGGCGGTTGAGTTGGGGGATGGCGGTTTGGGGAGCTTCCACGCACGGGGCCTGTGCCGCTGTTTTCGCGGCCAGTTGCGCCAGCGTGGGCTGGCTGAACAGGGTGCGGGCGTCCACGTCCAGCCCGGCCTTGCGCAGGCGGGCTACCAGGTTCACTGCCAACAGGGAGTGCCCGCCCAGTTCAAAGAAGTGGTCATGGCGCCCTACCCGTTCGAGCTTCAACACGTCAGCCCAGATCCCGGCCATCAGGGTTTCCACCTCGCCCACTGGCGCTTCGTAGGCTCGGCTAAGCACGGCCTCCAGCCCTGGCGCCGGCAGGGCCTTGCGGTCGAGTTTGCCGGCGGGGTTGAGGGGCAGTGCGTCGAGTTGCACGAAGGCGGCCGGCACCATGTATTCCGGCAGGTGCTCCAGCACATGGTCACGCAAGGCTTGCAGGCTCGGCGCCTGGCCGCGCAGGGTGAAGTAGGCCACCAGGCGCTCATCGCGAATCAATACCGCCACCTCGTGCAATGCCGGGTGGGCGGCCAGGCGTGCTTCGATCTCTCCCAGCTCCAGGCGCACACCGCGAAGTTTCACTTGGAAGTCGTTACGCCCAAGGAATTCAAGATTGCCGTCAGGCAGGTAGCGCACCAGGTCGCCGGTGCGATACAGGCGGTCGCCGGGCACGAAGGGGCTTTCGATGAAACGTTCGGCGGTCAGCTGTTCCAAGCCCAGGTAACCACGGGCAACGCCGACGCCGCCGATGTGCAGTTGGCCGCTGATACCCATGGGCACCGGCGCATCATGAGCGTCCAGGACATACAGGCGGGTGTTGTTGATGGCGCGGCCAATCGGCAGTTGCAAGGCGGGCACCGGCGCGCCGAGTTCGAGGGTCCAGGCGCAGCTGTCCACCGTGGCTTCGGTGGGGCCGTACACGTTATGCAAGCGCACCGTGGGCAAGCGCGCCTGCACGCCACGGGCCAAGGCGGCGGTGAGTTCGCCGCCGCCGCACACTATATCGGTGAGGCTGGTGCACAGGGCCGATTCGTCCAGGTCCAGAAACTGCTGCAACATGGCGGGCACGAACTGGATCACCCTGATCTGCTGCTCACGAATCACCTGGGCCAGGTACGCCGGTTCACGGTGCCCATCGGGCCGCGCCAACACCAGGCGCATGCCGTTGCTCAATGGCCAGAACAGCTCCCACACAGAACCATCGAAGCTGAACGGCGCGCGCTGCAACAAGGCGCCGCCTTCGGCGTTCGGGCACAGTTGCGAGCCCCAATGCAACAGGTTGCCCAGGCCACGGTGCTCGATCATCACACCCTTGGGCGTGCCGGTGGAGCCCGAGGTGTACATCACGTAGGCGAGATTGGCGACGCTCAAGCCTGGCACGCTTGGATTGTCGATCGGCGCCTGATTCCAGGTGCAGTGGTCGAAGTCGATCAGCGGGATCGAGACATCGCCCACCCCTTCGCGAGTGGCAGCTTGTACCAACAGTGCCACTGGCTGGCTGTCTGTGAGCATGTAGGCCAGGCGCTCGCGTGGATAACCTGGGTCGAGCGGCACGTAGGCGCCGCCCGCCTTGAGAATTCCCAATAAGCCCACCACCAAGTCCAACCCACGCTCCACGCACAACGCCACCCGCGAGTCCGGTTGTACGCCGTGCTCACGCAAGTGAAAAGCCAGTTGGTTGGCACGTTCGTTGAGTTGGCGGTAGGTCAATGCGTGCTGACCCGCCTGCACCGCAATGGCATCGGGGGTTCGCCGCGCATGGGCTTCAAACAGCGCTTGCACGGTCAGCGTTTTTGGGTAGTCGATGGAGGTTGCGTTGAGGTCCACCAACAGAGTACGCAATTGGCTCGCGGGCAGCACCTGCACACCGCGCAGCGGCATATCCGGTGTGCTTTCCAATGCGTCCAGCAGGCCGTTCAGCGCGGTGTCGAAGTAGCTCAAGACAGGTTCAGCGCCCACTGTGTCCGGGGCCATGACCTTGAGCCGGAAGCCGCTGGCCGTGTCGTCCACCGTGAGCATCAACGGGTAACTGAGGATGTCTTCACTGCTAAGCAAGGCAATGCCCGGCACAAGGTTCAGTCCAGGGTCCGCCGAGGTGTGACGATAGTTGAGCAAACTGTTGAACAGTTCCGGCACGCCGCTACGACGCTGGGCCAACGCCAGGGACGCCTGTTCATGGGCGAGCAAAGCGCTCAGTTGCGCGTGGGTGTCGTGCAGCGCATCCGCCACGTTTTTCCCGGCCAGGCGCAGGCGCAGCGGCAAAGTGTTGATAAACATGCCCAAGGCCCGCTCGGCCCCCTCGCCGGCTTGCAAGCGGCCGAGCAGCACGGTACCGAACACCACATCTTCGCGGCCGGCGACACGGCTGAGCACCTGAGCCCAGGCCAGGTGGAAAAGGCTCGCGGCACTGACCCCCAGGGCTCGGGCCTGGCTGCGCAGGCGCAGATTGAGTGCGTCGCTGAGCGAGCGCTGCGCCTCTTCGGTCTCGGCACGCAGGGCCTGACGCTTCTGTAGGCCGAACGCCAAGGTCGGCTCATCGACATCCGCCAGACGCTCTCGAAAGAACGCTTCGTGCGCCGCCTGGCGAGCCGTTGAGCGGGCCTGCGCGACCATGTTGCGATAAGGCACGGGCACAGGCAGTCGCGCCTGTTGACCCAGCAGATGGGCACGAATCTCGTCCACCAGCAGCGTGGTCGACGTGGCATCGTTGACCAGATGATGAAAGCGCAGCCTGGCGACCCAGCGCTGGTGCTGGGGCTCCTCGGCGTAATCCAGGGCCATCAGCGGCGCCTGGCGCAAGTCCAGGGGTTGCGCCGGTTCGCGCAGCGCTTCAACCCGCAGATGCGCCTGGCGCCACACCACCTGCATCGGTTGTTCGAGGGCATCCCACACCAGGCTGGTGCGCAAAATATCGTGGCGATCGATCACCTTTTGCAGGGCACTGGCGAAGGCATCCATCTGCTCGCGGCGCGCGAAGCTGAACAGCGCTTGTTGCTGGTACGGGTCGTGCGCGTCGGTGAGGTGGTGGTAGAGCAACCCTTCCTGCAACGGCGCCAGCGGATAGATATCCTGCACGTTGGCAGCGCCGCCAGGGATGCCGGCGACGATGCGGTCGAGGCTGGTTTGGTCAAGTTCGGCCAGGACGAGCAAATCCTGGGTGATATGGGTGCAACCGGCCGGGATTCGATTGGCCGGCACCGCCTGTTCGTGACCGACACACGCCGCCGCCAGCGCCGCCAGGGTCGGCTGGCCGAACAGCACTTGCACATCGGCGCGCAGGCCGGCCTGGCGCATGCGCTGCACCAGTTGCACCGCCAACAGCGAATGCCCGCCCAGCTCGAAGAAATGGTCATGGCGGCCCACTGGCTGCACGTGCAGCAACTCGGCCCAGATCTGCGCCAGTGTGGTTTCCACGCCCTCCTGTGGCGCTTCGAAGCGGCGGGTGATAAAGGCTTCCTGGGTCGGTGACGGCAAGGCTCGGCGGTCGAGCTTGCCGTTGGCGGTGAGGGGCAACGCGTCGAGGCACACGTAAGCCGCCGGCAGCATGTAGTCCGGCAGCGAGGCCTGCAGGTGAGTGCGCAGTACTTCGATTTCCACAGGCTGACGTGGCACAAACCACGCCCATAATTGCCCGTCGCGAAACTGCACCACTGCATCCTGAAGCGCCGGATGGCTGGCCAGGGCCGACTCGATTTCTCCCAGTTCGATGCGCACGCCACGGATTTTTACCTGGTCGTCATTGCGCCCCAGGTAGTCGAGATTGCCGTCTGGCAGCCAGCGCGCCAGGTCGCCGGTGCGGTACATGCGACCGCCACTGAATGGGTCGTCGATAAACCGTTCGGCACTCAACTCGGCACGGTTCAGGTACCCCCGCGCCACGCCCTTGCCGCCGACATACAACTCCCCCGCCACGCCAATCGGCACCGGGCGTTGCTGCGCGTCCAGCAGGTAGACGCGGGCATTGGCGACCGGCGCGCCGATATGCAACGGCTGGCCCACCTCAACGCGCCCCGAGGTCGCCACAACGGTGGCTTCGGTGGGGCCATAGTTGTTCACTACCGCAAATGTCTGCGCCTGGGGGAAGGTGCGCAGGCGGTCGCCGCCGATCAGCAAGGTGCGCAAGGTGGGATGCCCAAGCCCCTGGCTGAACGCATATTCGGCGACAGGCGTGGGCAGGAAACACACATCCAATGGTTGCGAGCGCCACCAGCCGAGCAACGCGTCGATATCTTCCGCGCCTTCATGAGCCGGTGGCAGGTGCAAGGTCGCACCCACGCACAACGCCGGCCAGACTTCCCAGGCCATGGCATCAAAACCGAAGCCGGCGACGCTGGCAGTGTGGCTGCCCGCATGCAGGTCGAATGCTTGGCAATGCCAGTCCACCAGGTTCGACACGCTGTGATGTTCGACCATCACACCCTTGGGCAACCCAGTGGAACCCGAGGTGTAAATCACATAAGCCAGGTTCGACGGCGTGACGGCAACCTGAGGGTTACTGTCGATGGATGCGCTGCCAGGCTCCAGCGCGATCACCGGTACCGTCGAGACGGGCAGACGCTGGCGTAAATCGCGCTGAGTCAGGATGGCCGCGGGCGCGCTGTCGTACAGCAGGTACTCCAGGCGTTCGCCGGGATGGGCCGGGTCCAGCGGCACGTAGCAGGCGCCGGCCTTGAGGATCGCCAACAGCCCCGCCAGGGTGTCAAGGCCACGCCGGGCCAGGATCGCGACGCGGTCATCGGGCTGTACGCCGAGCGCCACTAGTTGATGAGCCAGTGCATTGGCCTGGCGGTTGAGTTGGGTGTAACTCAGTGAGCGGTCCTGATACACCGCCGCAATCGCGTGGGGCGTGCGTGCGGCCTGGGCCTCAATGCGCTGGTGCAGGGTTTGCGGCGTGGCGTTGGGCTGCGCGGTGGCGTTCCAGTGCAGCAGTCGGGCCTGCTCCTCGGGCAGCAGCATGCAAAACTCGCCGATGGGCAGCGCAGTGTCCTCCAACCCCTGCTCCAGCAGCCCGATGAAACGCTGGGCCAACGCCTGCACATCGTGCGCCTGGAAATACGCCTCGTTGTAGACGCAATGCAGCCACGCATTGTCCTGGTAACGGTTGCTGCGCAAGTGAATGGCCAGCGGTAGCGCTTCATGGTGATTGGAGACCTTGATCGCGCGGGCCTGGACCTGACCGAAGCGCAGGTCGTGGTCGTCCTGCTCGAACGATACCGACACGTCGAAAAGTTGCCCGCGATCTGTTCGGCGCAAGCCCAGCTCGCGGTTCATCTCACTCAACGGGAAGCGCTGATGACGAAAATCCTGCTTGAGCTGATCACGGATGCCCCGTACCAGAGCACCGAAAGACACGCCCTCGCTGAACGCAAAACGTACCGCGCTGACCTGGGTGAACAGGCCCACAGTGGCGCGAAACCGCGCGTTGGAGCGGTTGAGAATCGGCAGGCCCACTCCCCATTCCTGCCGTTGGCTGGTGCGGGTGAAATACACATACATCGCCGCCAGCAACACATGAAAGGCCGACGCCTGGTAGTGGTTGGCAACCTGCTCCATACGGTCGAGCAACTGCACCGGGAAGCCTTGCACCCAGGTGTTGCTCGACGTCTTGGCGTTGTGCCTGGGGCTGAGCAGCGGCTCGGGCAGCATCTGGTATTTGCCCAGCCAATAGTCGCGGTCGCGGGCGTAGCGGGCCGATTGCAGGTAGCGTTGGTCGGTGTCGATAAAGTCGATGTAGGACGGTGCCAGTGGCTCGGTGGCGCGCCCCTGCTCCAGGGCGCTGTAGAGCTGCGCGAGGGATTGCAGCATCTGGCCGAAGCCCCAGCCGTCGAGGATCAGGTGATGAGCCTGGGTACCGAGGCGGTAGTGATCATCATCAAGTTTGACCAGGAAAAAACGGCACAGTGGCTCGCCGCTCAGGGCGTAGGGCCGAGCCATGTGCGCCTGCATCAAGGTTTGGCTTGCCGCGGATGGGTCGGGCAGCGCGGAGAAATCATGCAGCGCCATTTCCACCTTCATCTGCGGGGCGAATGTTTGCCCAGGCAGGCCATTGGCGTCGGTGTGCAGTTGGGTGCGTAGTGCATCGTGACGGGCCACCAGCAGTGCGACAGCATGCTGCATGCGTTCGGGCTCGACGGTGCCAGCAAAATCCAGGTAGCCGCCAATGTTGTACAGCGGCGAATCGCCCACGCGCAGTTGGTCGAGCCAAATGTCTTGTTGGGCGCCAGTGAGGGGGAAGCGGGCCGGCTGGCTGGAGGAATACTGCATAAGATCCTTCTCATGGGGGTCAGGCACTGGCCGCGCAGAGGTGGCCCATTACGCCGAAGTTGCCGGATTGGAGCATGGCCGCCGAGGGGTGTCTGACACCCGAAACCCGGACATTCAAATGGATGGATAGGCCTTGATCGAAGGTTCATGACTGAAACGATTAAAGCGTTGTAGGAGATTGGCTACAGCTCATCCATGCCGAGCCTCTGGATAACCCCTTTATTTTAATAATTCATCATTTACATCAATAAGTTAACTAAAACTAAAAATAACTTACACCTGTACGTAGCCGGCTTAATTCACGAGAAACGTCGGATTAATGGCGCAGCTTTTATGGCAGCTTGTGTCCCTCGTTTCCGCTACATACGTAGGACAAATCCCTATGGCTAAATAAAATTTCGAACGCCGAGTTACGTTCAAGCAGTACGGAGCGCCCTGCACAGGCCCTGGGCAACCGTTGACGGTTTTCGACATCAAGGATGAGATGGCTATGAGTCTGACCCCAAGTATTGGCGACACCTGCGGCCCGCATTTTTATGCCGAAATGGGCGAGTTGATTTCAAACAGCGGCGACGAACATTTCGCCGCCACGATGTTGCAGCTGGTGGGCAAGTGGGTACCGATTCACCTGGTAGACCTCAGCGAATGGACCCTGGATGAACTGCGCGACCGCGTGCTGGACATCAAGTTACTGGGCAGCGCCGGGGTGAAAAAGGATTTGTCGGTGCCCCAGACCTTGCATGCGCTGAACGACCACCCGCTGTTGCGGCAGATGCTGCACATGCAAGACCCGCTGCTGATCCAGATGAACGCCAAGGCCAACAGCGCGCATCCGCGCGGTACTTCGCACCAGTGCAACCTGGTATCGCGCCAGGGCAATCGACGCTGTGTGATTTCGTTCTACCGCCCGCCGACCCAGCAGGGGTTTTCCCTGGCTGAGTTGTCGTTTCTCAAGTGCCTGTCGGACACGCTGTTGCCGTTGATGGAACGGCACGCCCAGAGCCTGCGCCAGGCGCCGCACGCCGAGACTGAGCCGGCCCATACCCTGCTGGAACAATCGCAGTTGCAGCGTGAGTTCTACAAACGCTTGTCTTTGAGCGACATCACCCTTTCGGCGCGGGAACAGGAAGTGTGCCTGGGCCT
Organism: Pseudomonas sp. PA-1-6B; assembly: GCF_021609545.1. Classification (NCBI taxonomy): domain Bacteria; kingdom Pseudomonadati; phylum Pseudomonadota; class Gammaproteobacteria; order Pseudomonadales; family Pseudomonadaceae; genus Pseudomonas; species Pseudomonas sp. PA-1-6B. Next base: position 24,532 of record NZ_WJZM01000067.1, on the reverse strand, counting down.
GCTGACTGGCGGCACCGTGCCGCAAATCGCGGAGAAACTCAGTGTCAAAAACAGCTCGATCGAGACCTACCTCAAACGTGCCGCCGCCAAGCTGGGCGTAAGCGGCCGGCATGGCCTGGCCAAATGGATGGTGGGCGCCTGATGAACACACGAGCACTGTGCACCGTCGGCATGGCCTGGATGCTCGGCGGTTGCTCGCTGATTCCCGAGTACCAGCGACCAGCCGCGCCGACGCCTGCGCAGTACCCCCAAGGCGGCGTCTACCGCCTGGCGCAGGCCGGCCCCCTGGCGCAAAACCCGGACTGGCAGCAGCTGTTCCGTGACCCGGCGCTGCAAGAGCTGATTAATGATGCGTTGGTCAACAACCGCGACCTGCGAGTGGCGGCCCTGAATGTGCAAGCGTTCCAGGCCCAGTACCGAATCCAGCGCGCGGATCTGTTCCCGGCGATCTCTGCCACAGGCGCCGGCAAGCGCCAGAAGCTGCCGGGGAGCGTGACCGGCACCGGCAAGTCAGCGATAACCTCCAATTACTCCGCCACCTTGGGCCTGAGCGCTTACGAACTGGATCTGTTCGGCCGCGTGCGCAGCCTCAGCGAACAGGCGCTGCTCACTTACCTGGGCACCGAACAAGCACGGCGCAGTACGCAATTGAGCCTGGTGGCCAACGTCGCCAATGCCTACCTGACCTGGCGCGCCGATCAGGAACTGCTGGCCCTGGCCGAGCAAACCCTGGTCGCCAACGACCACAGCTGGCAATTGACCAGCCGCAGTAAAAGCGCAGGCAAAGCCTCGGCGCTGGACGTGGTGCAAGCGCGCACAGCAGTGGAAAGTACCCGCGCCAGCGTAGCCCGCTATGAACGCCAGGTGGCCCAGGACCTCAACAACCTCACACTGCTGGTGGGTGGCCCGGTGGATGAACACCTGCCTGCGCGCCCATTGGCCGACGATCTGGTCGCCCGCGTGCCCGCCGGCTTGCCCTCGGACCTGCTGCAACGCCGCCCGGATATCCTCCAGGCCGAATACCAACTGCAGGCGGCCAACGCCAATATCGGTGCGGCACGTGCAGCGTTCTTTCCTTCCGTGACCCTGACGGCAAACGCCGGCAGCACCAGCAAGGAGCTGTCGGGGCTGTTCAAGGGCGGCTCGGGCAGCTGGACCTTTCAGCCGCAGATCAACCTGCCGATCTTCAACGCCGGCAGCCTGCGCGCCAGCCTCGATTACGCCAGGCTGCAGAAGGACATCACGGTGGCCCAGTACGAAAAATCCATCCAGGGCGCCTTCCAGGAAGTTGCCGACGGCCTCGCCGCACGCCAGACCTTCAACGACCAACTGGCGGCGCAACGGGATTTCGTCGCCGCCAACCAGAACTACTATGACCTGGCCGAACACCGTTACCGCAGCGGCGTGGACAGCAACCTGACGTTCCTCGATGCGCAGCGTTCGCTGTTCAGCGCGCAACAGGCGCTGATTGTGGACCGGCTGGCGCAGTTGGTCGCCGAGGTGAATTTGTATACCGCACTGGGTGGCGCCTGGGATATCAGCGCAACCCCGACTGCCGCAGCCGGTACTCCCCCGGTGTCATCTGTGCATACCGCAAAAAAAACCGGCTGAAATACGCAGGGTCCTTGAACCCCAGCTGGTAGCAGATTTCATTCGCGGAACTGCCGGTAAACAACAGCAGGCGCTTGGCCTCCTGCATCAGCCGCTCAAGGATCAGGCGCTTGGAGGGCAGGTCGGCAATGCGTCGGCACACCTCATTGAGCCGCGCCTGGGTCACGCCAATGCCCTCGGCATAACGCGCCAATGGCCAATGTTCCAGGTAGTGGGCTTCGATCAGCTCGTTGAAACGATGGAAGATGCGCAGGTCTTCATGGGCTGTCGGGCGTGCCGGCTGGGCGTGGGCGCACAGGCGCAGCAGGCGGATCATGATCAACCGCGTCAGGCTGTCGAGGGCGGCGGCACGCCCTGCCCGCTCGGCGTTTATCTCACTGCACAGCGCCTCGAAGAGTTGTTCCAACCCCTCAGCGTCGCCAGTCAAGGCCACACATGCCGCACCGGAGGCGAGGCTGGGGTCGGCGTCGATCAATCCCCATACAAGCTGCTGGCGCACCGTCAGCACATGCCCGTCGGCATCGGCTTCGGTGACAAACGCGTGGGCCACCGTGGGCGGCGTAAGGAAAAACATCGGTCCCGATTCAACGTACTGGCGGTCATCCAGATACACCCGCACTGCACCACTCTTGACGTAATGCACCTGGAAAAACCGGTCATGGCGATGCACCGCCATATTGCGCCCGAAAAACCCCGCCAGGTTGCCGAGCTTGTCGTAATGCACCTCGGCGTCGCTGTAGCGCTGGTCGTAGACCTGCCCGATGTTGATGTTGGGAATCGGCTTCACGGGGCTCTCTTCTTGTTGTTGTGAGGCCAGCGCAGTGTGCCACGCTTGACGGTAGTTAACATATTAATTATAACGTTAACAACTTAACGAACGGCCTGTGCAGCCGTCGTCACCGCCAGGAGAAACGCATGAGCCGTACCCTGCATGATGTTGCCAGCGGCACCCTGTTTGGCGTTGCGCTGAACTACCAGGGCCTGCTGGACCAGCATCTCGCCGCCTTCCAGCAGGCGCCCTACCAGCAGCCGCCGACCAAGCCGGTGCTGTTTATCAAAACCCCCAACACCCGCAATGCCCATGGCGGCGTAGTGCTGCAGCCTGCGGGCGAGCGCCTGCAGCCGGGCCCGGCGCTGGGCGTGGTGATCGGCCAGCGCGCCAGCCGTGTCAGCCTGGAGAACGCCATGGCGCATGTGGCCGGGTATGTGGTGGTGAATGAATTCAGCCTGCCGGAAGACAGCTACTACCGCCCCGCCGTCAAAGCCAAATGCCGCGATGGGTTTTGCGCCCTGGGCCCGCAGTTGGTGGCGCGGGATCAAGTGGCCAACCCCAATCAATTGAGCCTCAAGCTGTTCGTCAATGGCGAGCTGCGCCAGGAAAGCTCTACCGCCGATTGGGTGCGCGACATCCCGCAATTGATCGCCGAGATCAGCGAGTTCATGACCCTGTACCCCGGCGATGTACTGATCACCGGCACCCCGCAAGGCCGCGTGGATGTGCAGCCAGGCGACCAGGTTGAAGTCGATATCACCGGCATTGGCCGCCTGAGCAACACCATTGCAGCGGAGGCATCGGCATGAAACGCGCACGTATCCACTTTGAAGGTGCAACCCACAACGTATGGGTGCAAGCCGACTGCAGCGTGCGCCTTGAGGATGGGCGGTTGCTGGCCGAAGACCAGGTGCAATGGCTGCCACCCGCCACCGGCAACATGTTCGCCCTGGGTTTGAACTACGCCGACCACGCCGCCGAACTGGCCTTTACGCCGCCGACCGAACCGCTGGCATTCATCAAGTCGGTGGGCACCTACACCGGTCACCGCCAAGTCACCTGGCGCCCGGACAACGTCGCCTACATGCATTACGAGTGCGAGCTGGTGGCGGTGATCGGCAAAACCGCGCGCAACGTCAAGCGCGCCGACGCCCTGGACTACCTGGCCGGTTACACGGTGTGCAACGACTACGCGATCCGCGACTACCTGGAAAACTACTACCGCCCCAACCTGCGCGTGAAAAACCGCGACGCCACCACCCCGGTCGGCCCGTGGATTGTCGACGTGGCGGACGTGCCCGACCCAGGCAACCTGAAATTGCGCACCTGGATCAACGGCGAACTGCGCCAGGAAGGCAGCACGAAAGACATGATTTTCGATATCCCCTACCTCATCGAATACCTGTCCAGCTTCATGACCCTGCAACCGGGCGACATGATCGCCACCGGCACGCCCGAGGGGCTGGCCGATGTGGTGCCGGGGGATGAGGTAGTGGTGGAAGTCGAAGGCGTGGGCCGCCTGGTCAACCGTATTGTCAGTGAAACGGAGTTTTTCTCCGCGCGCAAAGAGGCTTGAGCACCATGATCAAACACTGGATCAACGGCCGTGAGGTCGAAAGCAAAGACACCTTTATCAACTACAACCCGGCCACCGGCGAGGCCATCGGCGAAGTCGCCAGCGGCGGCGCCGAAGAAGTCGCGCAAGCCGTAGCGGCGGCGAAGGCCGCGTTCCCCAAGTGGGCCAATACGCCGGCCAAGGAGCGCGCGCGCTTGATGCGCAAACTGGGTGAGTTGATCGAACAGAACGTGCCACACCTGGCCGAGCTGGAAACCCTGGACACCGGCCTGCCGATCCACCAGACCAAGAACGTGTTGATCCCGCGTGCCTCGCACAACTTCGATTTCTTCGCAGAAGTCTGCACCCGCATGGACGGCCACACCTACCCGGTGGATGACCAGATGCTCAACTACACCCTGTACCAGCCGGTAGGCGTGTGCGGGCTGGTGTCGCCGTGGAACGTGCCGTTCATGACCGCCACCTGGAAGACCGCGCCGTGCCTGGCGCTGGGCAATACGGCGGTGTTGAAGATGTCGGAGCTGTCGCCGCTGACCGCCAATGAACTGGGGCGCCTGGCGGTGGAAGCCGGGATTCCCGACGGCGTGCTCAATGTGATCCAGGGCTACGGCGCCACCGCTGGGGATGCACTGGTGCGCCACCCGGACGTGCGGGCGATTTCATTTACCGGCGGCACCGCCACCGGTAAGAAAATCATGCAGAGCGCGGGCCTTAAAAAGTATTCCATGGAACTGGGCGGCAAGTCGCCGGTGCTGATTTTTGAAGACGCCGACCTGGAACGTGCCCTCGATGCAGCATTGTTCACGATCTTCTCCCTCAACGGCGAGCGCTGCACCGCTGGCAGCCGCATCTTCATCCAGGAAAGCGTCTACCCGCAATTTGTCGCCGAGTTCGCGGCGCGAGCCAAGCGCCTGATCGTCGGCGACCCCCAGGACCCGAAAACCCAGGTCGGCTCGATGATCACCCAGGCCCATTACGACAAGGTCACCGGCTACATCAAGATCGGCCTGGAGGAAGGCGCCACGCTGCTGGCTGGCGGCCTGGAACGCCCGGCCAACCTGCCGGCGCACCTCAGCCGCGGCCAGTTTATCCAGCCGACGGTGTTTGCCGACGTGAACAACCGGATGCGCATCGCCCAAGAAGAAATCTTCGGCCCGGTGGTGTGCCTGATCCCGTTCAAAGACGAAGCTGAAGCGCTGCAATTGGCCAACGATACCGAATACGGGCTGGCCTCCTACATCTGGACCCAGGACATCGGCAAGGCCCACCGCCTGGCGCGCGGTATCGAAGCGGGCATGGTATTTATCAACAGCCAGAACGTACGGGATTTGCGCCAGCCGTTTGGCGGGGTCAAAGGCTCGGGCACCGGGCGTGAAGGCGGCCAGTACAGCTTCGAAGTGTTTGCCGAGATCAAGAACGTGTGTATTTCCATGGGCAGTCATCACATTCCGCGCTGGGGCGTGTAGCCCAGGATCAAGCAAGCCTCCTGTGGGAGCCGGGCTTGCCCGCGATGCAGACACCGCGGTCCTTCAGCCGTACCGAGTCGATGCCATCGCAGGCAAGCCAGCTCCCACAGGGACCTCACAGGCCATACAAGAATAATTATTCAGGAGAGTCATCATGGGCGAAGTGGTTCTGGCAGCGAAGATCTGCCACGTACCGTCGATGTACCTGTCGGAACTGCCCGGCAAACATCACGGCTGTCGCGAAGCGGCGATTGCCGGGCACAAGGAGATCGGCCGGCGTGCCCGCGAACTGGGGGCCGACACTGCGGTGGTGTTCGACGTGCACTGGCTGGTCAACAGCGGCTACCACGTCAATTGCGGCGAGCAGTTCCAGGGCACCTACACCAGCAACGAACTGCCGCACTTCATCAAGAACATGGACTACGCCTACCCCGGCTGTCCTGAACTGGGTGAGCTGATCGCCGCCGAAGCCAACCTGGCTGGCGTGCGCAGCATGGCCCACAACATCCCGAGCCTGGAACTTGAATACGGCACCCTGGTGCCCATGCGGTACATGCATATGGGCGTGCCCGACGCACAAAAATTCAAGGTCATTTCCATCGCTGCCTGGTGCGCCTGGCATCGCCTGGAAGACAGCTTCGCCTTCGGCGCCGCCGTGCGCCGGGCGATCGAAAAGAGCGACCGCAAGGTGCTGGTGCTGGCGTCCGGCTCGCTGTCCCATCGGTTCTCGGACGACCGCCAGGCTGAGGCGAATATCCACAACTGGACCCGCGAATTCGACAAGCAGGTGGACCTGCATGTCGTGGAAATGTGGAAGCAAGGTCGCTTCAAAGAGTTCTGCTCCATGTTGCCCGACTACGCCGAACATTGTTTTGGCGAAGGCAAGATGCACGACACCGCCATGCTCCTGGGCCTGCTGGGTGGGCCGGATTATGCCAAGCCGGCCGAGATCATCACGCCGCCGTTCGGCAGTTCGGGCACCGGCCAGATCAACGCGATTTTCCCGCTTTAACCCTGGGAGAGCCCCATGCCGCACTTTATCGCTGAGTACACCGACAACCTCGAACAGCAGGCCGATTTGCCCGGCCTGTTTGAAAAAGTCCACCGCGTGCTGGGTGACAGCGGTGTGTTTCCATTGGGCGGCATTCGCAGTCGCGGCGTGCGCCTGGACACCTGGCGCATGGCCGATGGCAAGCACGACTATGCCTTTGTGCACATGACCCTCAAGGTCGGCCATGGCCGCGACCTGGCGACGCGCGAAGCAGTCGCCCAAGCGGTGTTCGCGGTGATCACCGCACACTTCGCCGAGCTGCAGGCGCAACGGTTGTTGGCGCTGTCGTTCGAGATGATCGAGCTGCATCCACAGCTCAACTTCAAGCAGAACAATGTGCATGCGTTTCTGAACAACCCGGCGAACTGAAACGGCCCCTCACACCTACAACAAAAAGAACAACATCATGAGCACAGCCCATTCCACTGCAAGCCTGCGGCTTGCCGAGCACGACCGTACCCATCGTTTGGTGACCTGGCGCCTGATGCCATTGTTGCTGGTGTGTTACCTGTTCGCCCATCTGGACCGTATCAACATCGGTTTTGCCAAGATGCAGATGAGCAGCGACCTGCACTTCAGCGACACCGTGTATGGCTTCGGCGCCGGCCTGTTCTTCATCGCCTACGCACTGTTCGGCGTGCCCAGCAACATTGCCCTGGACCGCGTCGGGCCACGGCGCTGGATCGCCTGCCTGATGGTGGGGTGGGGTCTGCTCTCCACCGGCATGTTGTGGGTGGAGAGCGCGCGCGGGTTCTACGTGCTGCGCTTTCTGCTGGGTGTGGCCGAGGCCGGGTTTTTCCCGGGGATCCTGGTATTCCTCAACCGTTGGTACCCGGCACGCCGTCGCGCCCAGGTCACTGCCTTGTTTGCCATTGCGGTGCCCATGGCCGGAGTGCTGGGCGGGCCGATTTCCGGGGCGATCCTGGAGAACTTCCACGACGTCGGCAGCCTGCGCGGCTGGCAGTGGATGTTCCTGATCGAAGGCGCCCCCGTGGTGCTGCTGGGGCTGGTGGTACTCAAGTGGCTGCCGGACAGTTTCGAGTCGGTGCACTGGCTGACTGCCGAGCAAAAGCAGCAACTGCGCACCCAATTGAGCAACGAGGAACAGCGCAAGACCATCACCTCGTTCGGCGGCATCCTGCGTGACCCGCAGGTGTGGCTGCTGGTGGCCGTGTACTTTGCGGTGATGCTGGCGGTCAACACCCTGGCGTTCTGGATGCCCACCCTGATCCACGGCGCCGGCATCGGCCGTGACAGCCAGGTCGGCTTGCTCAGCGCCGTGCCGTACCTGGCCGGCTGCTTCTTCATGCTCGGCTGCGGGCGCTCGTCCGACCGCCACCGCGAACGCCGCTGGCACCTGTGCGTGCCGTTGCTGATGGCGGCACTCGGTATCGCCGTCGCGGGCCTGGCGCCCGGCAATGCGCTGCTGGTGATGGGCGGGCTGGTGGTCGCCGGCATGGGCGCCAGTGCCGCGCTGCCGATGTTCTGGCAACTGCCACCGGCGTTTCTCTCCCACACCACCCAGGCGGCGGGCATCGCCATGATCAGCTCGTTCGGCAGCATCGCCGCGTTCCTCGCGCCGTACCTGATCGGCTGGATGCGCGACGCCACCCAGAGCGCCAGCCTGGCCCTGTACGTACTCGCCCTGTTTATCGCCCTCGGTGGCTTGCTGGTGCTGCGCACCCAGGCCGCCATCGTCAACCCACACTAGAGACCGTTGCCATGCTCGACTCCCAGCAAATCCTCGCAGCTGCCGCCCACCTGGACCGCGCCGAACGCAGCCGCGAACAGGTGCGCCAGTTTTCCCTCGACTACCCCGATATGACGATCGAGGACGCCTACGCCATCCAGCGTGAATGGGTCGCGCAGAAGATCAAGCACGGGCGCACGCTCAAGGGCCACAAGATCGGCCTGACGTCACGGGCCATGCAGGTGTCGTCGAATATCACCGAACCCGATTACGGCGCTCTGCTCGACGACATGTTTTTCGACGAAGGCAGCGACATTCCCTTCGAGCGTTTCATCGTGCCACGGGTGGAGGTGGAACTGGCTTTCATCCTCGGCAAGCCGCTCAAGGGCCCCAACTGCACGGTGTTCGACGTGCTCGACGCCACCGAATGGGTGATCCCGGCGCTGGAAATCATCGACGCCCGCATCCAGCAGGTCGACCCGCATACCAACGCCACCCGCAAGGTGTTCGACACCATCTCCGACAACGCCGCCAACGCCGGTGTGGTGCTCGGCGGCCGCGCCGTGCGCCCCACCGAGATCGACCTGCGCAAGGTGCCGGCGGTGCTGTATCGCAACGGCGTGATCGAAGAGTCCGGGGTGTCGGCGGCGGTGCTCAACCACCCGGCCAAAGGCGTGGCGTGGCTGGCCAACAAGCTGGCGCCCTATGACGTCACCCTGCTGCCCGGCCAGGTGATTCTCGGCGGCTCGTTTACCCGCCCCGTGGCAGCCCGCCCTGGCGATACCTTCCACGTCGACTACGACCTGCTCGGCTCGATTGCCTGCCGCTTCGTCTGAACCCAGGAGTGCTTTCATGGACATGCCTGTCAACCGCTTCAAGCAACGCCTGCACAACCGCGAGGTACAGATCGGCCTGTGGCTCGGCCTTGCCAACGCCTACTGCGCGGAACTGGCCGCCAACGCCGGTTTCGACTGGCTGCTGATCGACGGCGAACATGCGCCCAACCAGCTGGGGGACATGCTCGCGCAATTACAGGCCATCGCGCCCTACCCCAGCCAGGCGTTGATTCGCCCGGTGATCGGCGACACGGCGCTGATCAAACAACTGCTGGATATCGGCGCCCAGACGCTACTGGTGCCCATGGTCGAAAGCGCCGCCCAGGCCCGGGAACTGGTGCGCGCCCTGCGCTACCCGCCCCAGGGTATTCGCGGGGTCGGCAGCGCCCTGGCCCGCGCCTCGCGCTGGAACAGCATCGCCGATTACCTCGACCAGGCCGATGCGCAGATGTGCCTGCTGGTGCAGATTGAGAATGCCGAGGGTCTGGCCAATCTGGACGCCATCGCCGCTGTCGAAGGCGTGGACGGGGTGTTTATCGGCCCGGCAGATTTGAGCGCGTCCATGGGGCATCGCGGTAACCCGGGGCATCCGCAGGTACAGGCGGCAATTGAGGACGCCATCGTGCGTATCGTCAAGGCGGGTAAGGCGGCCGGGATTCTCAGCGCCGATGAAAATCTCGCACGGCGCTATATCGCGTTGGGGGCGACGTTCGTGGCGGTGGGGGTGGATACCACGGTGTTGATGCGGGGGCTGCAAAGCCTGGCCGGGAAGTTCAAAGACTTACCGATGGCTGCCAATACCGGTGGTGTCTACTGAGATCCAATGTGGGAGCTGGCTTGCCTGCGATAGCGCTGGGTCAGCTGGCTTATTTGTCGCTGACGCACCGCTAACGCAGGCAAGCCAGCTCCCACAGTTGACCGGTGGTGGTTCAGTCATTAGTTCAGCGCTTGATGTTCTTCAAGTCATCCAGCAACCCCAACAAGGTCTGGAATTTCTCTTCGCCAAACTGATCCTGCAAGCGCTGGTAGTTGGCCTCCATGCACTGGCTCATGGACTCGAAACTCGCCTTGCCCTTGTCCGCCAGGGTAATCAGCACCCGGCGCTGGTCTTGTTCGGCCTTGCGCCGGTGCACCATGCCGGCCGCTTCCATGCGCACCAGCACGCCGGTCATGCTCGGCTTTAGGATGCAGGCCAGCTCCGCCAGTTGGTAGATCTCCAACTCACCGTGCTGTTCAAGGATGCGGATGATGCGCCATTGCTGTTCGGTCAGGCCGTGCTCATTCAGGGAAGGACGGAAAAAACTCATGGCGGCCTCGCGCGCTTGCAGCAAGGCCAGGGTCAGGGATTGTCGAGGTGTGGACATAGGGCTCAGGGTCACGAAGTATTTAGTTAATAGTTTAACGAAACTCTAACATTCCCGGCCGGCGAGCGCGCTATAACTTGTAGGTGCCCTCGCCCGTGGCGCGCTGAATCAAAAACCCGGGCACGCAGGATCAAGACTTCCCGCCCGCCAGGGGCCCTAATGGAGGCATCCGCTTTAGCGCCTTCCTTCACTTTTTCAGGCTGCGCCATGATCAACATCGAAACCCCCACGTACTACACCGCCACCAAGAAATACAACCTCAGCTTCCCCACCCTGGAACAGGATATCGAGGCAGACGTTGTGGTCATCGGCGGCGGCTTTTCCGGGATCAACACGGCCCTTGAGCTGGCGGAAAAAGGCATCACCAACATTGTGGTGCTTGAAGCGCGCTACCTGGGCTTTGGCGGCACGGGCCGCAACGGTGGGCAGATCATGGCAGGCATCGGCCATGACCTGGAGAAGATCAAGAAGGACGTGGGCGAAGACGGCCTGCGCCAAGTGTTCGAGATCAGCGACCTGGGCGCCGACATCATCAAGAACCGCATCGCCAAGTACAACATCGACGCGGACTTTCGCCACGGCTACGGCTATATGGGCTTCAACGCCCGCCAGGAAAAAACCCTGCGCGCCTGGGAGAAGGACTTCAAGTCGATCAACAGCCAGCACGAAATCCGCTTTCTCGGCGGCTCCGACGTGCAGCAGATCATCGGCTCCACCGCCTACACCAGCGCCCTGTTGCACATGGGCGGCGGGCATGTGCACTCGCTGAACCTGCTGCTGGGCGAAGCCACCGCACTGGCCAGCCATGGCGTGAAGATCTTCGAGAACAGCCCGGCCCTGGACGTCAGCTACGGCGAGCGCATCACCGTGCGCACCGGGCGCGGTTCGGTACGCGCCAGCAAGTTGCTGTGGGCCTGTGACAGCTTCCTCAACAAGCTGGAGCCAGAACTGCACCGCTCGACCATCAACACCTACGCGTTCCAGATGATGACCGAGCCGTTGTCCGAGGAGTTGATCCAGCGCATCAGCCCGATCCGTGGGGCCTACAGCGACATCCGCCCAGTGATCGACTACTACCGCGTCACCAACGAGAACCGCCTGTTGTTCGGCGCCGCCACGCCTTTGGTGGAGCACATTCCCGGCGACCTGAAAGCCTGGAACCGTCACCTGATGCTGAAGATTTTCCCCTACCTCAAGGACGTGAAAATCGACCTGGCCTGGGGCGGCCCGATGGCATGCAGCCCGAACCTGTTCCCGCAGGTGGGCACCTTGCCGGGGCGCAGCAACGCGTTTTTCGTGCAGGGCTATTCCGGCTTCGGCGTCACCCCCAGCCACATCATCTGCAAGGTGCTGGCCGAAGGCATGAGCGAAGGCTCGGCGCGCTATGACCTTGTCAGCTCGATCCACCGCCCCACCATCATCGGCAAGGACACGATTCGCCCGCTGCTGCTGACGGCGGGCAAATCCTGGCACCAACTTTCCGGCTACTGGAACGGTCGCCGCTAACCCCTGTAGGAGCGGGCTTGCCCGCGAAAAACTTCAACGATAACGCGTGCTTCCTGAATGAACGCGGCGCCTGTGAGTTTTTCGCGAGCAAGCTCGCTCCTACAAAAATCTCGTACTTATCGGAGCATCTGCCATGACACTCACCCCCCTCAAACACAACGTCCAGCTGTCGGAACTCGACGCCTGGGGTACCGTGGCCGACCTCGGCTCGCAAATCCTTGAAGGCGACGTGCGCGCTTTCGGCAAGATGACCTTTGGCGCGCCCACCGATGCGGTCAGCAGTGCGTACTTCGGCACGACCCAGGGCAAGTTCCGCATGGTCTACCCTTTCGCCGAGCAAGCCACGGTGGTCACCGGCGAAGTGGTGCTGACCGACGAGTCCACCGGCCAATCCACCCGCTACAAGGTCGGTGACAGCTGGTTCGTGACCAAGGGCACGCCGGTGCTGTGGGAAGTGGTCAGCGAGAGTTTCGTCAAACACTACTTCGCCGTCGTGTAAGGGAGGCGTTGCCATGTCGAATTCATCTGACTGGATCACCGTGGGCGCCCTCGCCGACGGTTTTGCACCCGAGGCGTTCATCCTGCCGAACCTGGCCGACCTGGCCGGCCAGACCTTCACCCTGTACTTTGCCAATGGCTGGCAGATCGAACACCGCTTCGAACAGGAGCGCCTGGCCTGGCACGCCGCCGATGGCCACTCCAGCGGCAGCGCCGCCTACCGCGCCAGCTCGATTCGCCCGGGCCTGTACCTGGTGGACTTTATCAAGCACGAGGCGGGGCAAAGCTGGTCGATCAGCCTGGTGCTGGACACGCCAACGGCCTCCTTTACCGCGGTGATTGGCCGTATGCCAGAACCGGCGGAGACCCACGAAGGCCTTTACCACCGCGCCCTGGCCGGCAAACCGTTGACCTCGGTACAGGTTGACTTCCTCCATGGCAGCCTCGACCGGCCGTGGCAGGAAGGCCACTGCCTGCACGCCCCCACCGACGAGTTGGTCGGCCTGCGCAACCACTACCGCTACAGCCCCAGCGAGGTCTACGAACACATCTACCTCAACCCTCGGTTCTACGCCTGGCAATGCCTTGAGGGCGTGGAAAAAGGCTTGTGCGACACCGACCGCTGCCATTACTACAAGATCGCCGAACAGCTGTACCTGTTCGTCTGGCAGGAGAAGATTGTGCCGACCCTCGGCCTGGTGCTGATCGACCTGCAACAGCACCGCAGCGACGGCAAGATCTTCGGCTATGCCGGGGCGTCCTTCGACGCGCTGTCGAACTTCCCGATCAGTTCCTATTGTCAGGTGCTCAACCGCACGGAGTATCCCCGTGACTGAGCCGCGCACGGTGGTGATCACCGGGGCCGGCACCGGCATCGGCGCTGCCTGCGCACGCTTGTACGCACAGGAAGGCGCGCATCTGGTGCTGATCGGTCGGCGTCGTGAGCCACTGGAACAGGTGGCGCAGGACACCGGCGGGCTGATCCTGGTGGGCGATGCCGCCTGCCCGGACACCTGGGACGGCTTCATCCAACAAATCCGCAGCCACTTCGGGCGCCTCGATGTGCTGCTGGCCTGTGCCGGTGGCCACGGGCTGGGCAGTGCGACCCAGACCAGCCCGGCCACCTGGGAAGGCGCGCTGCGCAGCAACCTCGACAGTGCGTTTTACAGCGCCCGCGCCTGCCTGCCGCTGTTGCAGGAAAGCGCCGGGAACATCGTGCTAATTGGCTCCATCGCTTCATTGGCGGCAGGCCCCGAGGTGTGTGGCTACACCACCGCCAAACATGCGTTGCTCGGGCTCAATCGTTCGCTGGCCCGCGACTACGGGCCCCACGGCGTGCGGGTGAACGCGGTGTGCCCAGGCTGGGTGCACACGCCGATGGCCGACGCGGAGATGCAGCCGTTGATGGAGGCGTACGCCGAGACCTTGCAGCAGGCCTATGCGCGTGTGTGTGCCGATGTACCGCTGCGGCGTGCCGCCCGTGCCGACGAGATCGCCAAGGTGTGCCGCTTCCTGGCCAGCGACGACGCCTCGATCATTACCGGCGCCACGTTGGTGGCGGACGGTGGCTCCAGCATCGTCGACGTGCCGACGCTGGCGTTCACGCGCCTGGAGCCTGCCCATGACGAATGACCTGGATTTCAGCGGCCAGGTCGTGCTGGTCACCGGCGGCGCCCAGGGCATTGGCCTGGGCATCGTCCAGGCCTTTGCCCAACGCGGTGCGCGGGTGGTGATTGCCGACCGTAGGGTTGAACAGGCTGAAGCCGCGGCTGCCGAGTTGTGCGCGCAAGGGCATCACGTTGAAGCCGTTGGCGTTGACCTGGCGAATGCCGAAGCGGTGTTCGCTTGCGTCCAAGGCTTGGCGCAACTGGATGTGCTGGTGCACAACGCCGGGTACTTTCCGCTGACCGCATTTGCCGACATTACCCCCACGATCCTGGAGCGCACCCTGGCGGTGAACCTGTCGGCGCTGTTCTGGCTGACCCAGGCGGCGTTGCCGATGTTTCGCGAACAAGGCCGGGGCTGCGTGCTGGTGACGTCTTCGGTCACCGGCAACCGGGTCGGTTATCCGGGGCTGAGCCACTATGCGGCGTCCAAGGCCGGGGTGAATGGGTTTATCCGCAATGCAGCGCTGGAGCTGGCGCCGTTGAATGTGCGGGTCAACGGCGTGGAGCCCGGCATGATCGCCACCCCGGCGATGGATAACCTGGGCGATGCGGCCGTGAACGACAGCATCGCCCGCCGTGTGCCGCTGGGGCGCCTGGGCGCGGCGGCGGATATTGCCGGGGCGATGGTGTTTCTGGCCTCTGACCTGGCGGGCTATATCACCGGGCAGACGCTGGTGGTGGACGGCGGCGCGACGCTGCCCGAAATCTGAAACCGGAACTGAATGTAAGGCTTGTCACAATGCCAGTCAGCTAAGCGCAATCCCCTGTGGGAGCTGGCTTGCCTGCGATGGCGGTGAGTCAGTCAACTAATCTGTAACTGCTACACCGCCATCGCAGGCAAGCCAGCTCCCACATTTGATCTTATGCAGACTGAAGGACCTGTTTATGCCCCCACCGCCTGCAACCGGCTGGAACGAAAATCCTTGGGCGATACCTCGAACTGCTTCTTGAACGAGCGGCTGAAATGCGCCGAGTCGGTAAAGCCCCATTTGTAGGCAATCGAGGTGATCGACTCACTGCGCAGGAAGGGGTTGGTCAAGTCGTCTGCACTGCGCTTGAGCCGTGCGCGCTGGATGTAGCGGCAGACGCTGTCGTCCTGTTCCTCGAACAAGCGGTACAGGTGCCGTACCGAGATATTCAGGCGGTTGGCCAAGCCAATCGGGCTCAGGCCAGGCTGGCCCAGCGACTCATCAATAACCTTTTGCACGTAGCTGCGCAGATTATTGCCCTGCAACGCAGCAACGCCCTCGCGGCACTCATCGCCCTGCTCCAGCGCCGAGCCCAGCAGCGACACAAAGGCCGCCTGCAGTGCGTCCACTTGCGTGGCATCGTCGTCAGTGTCGTCCTTGCACAGTTGGTCCATCAACACATGCAACATGCGCCCGCAGGCTTTGGTCGAGGATATCTTGCCGAACGCCCGCGTCTGACCGCCCAGATGCTTGCACACTTCGGTACGCGACAAAGACAGCGAAGCATGTTCGATCAAACCAAAGGGCGTGATTTCGATGGAGCCCACCGAATCCATCAACAGCATTTCGCCGGGGGCCAGTTGCACCGTCTGGTCGTTCTGGGTGATTTGCGAATAGCCGCTGCGTTGGCTGACCAGGAAACATTCCTGGTCGTTGTCATGGTCGGCGTGGTGCGTCGAGCGCTTGATCAGCCCGGCATTGGTGCGCAGGATGGCCAGGCCACGCGGCAGGTTATGGATCTCGCCGATAAACAGCGAACGGTTGAAAGCCAGCTCGGTATCGAAGTGGCCGCACGCGTCGCGCAGTTCGCGGTTCCAGCTGTCGAGCCCGTCGGGTGCATGCTGTGGGATGCTCATGGGGTGTCTCCGCAGTGGCGTTATTCTTGTTGTTCTGGTGCAATAGTTAACATGTTATCTATATGCACGCAACAACAACCTGTTTGCCCTTTGCAGAAGCACTAATGGTGCCAATCAGAGGTCCGACAATACCCGCCGCAACCCGGCCAGTACGGCCAAGAGATACCCGCGTTGCTCGGGGCTCAACGCAATGTAGCGCCGGAACGCCGGCATGCGGTTGACCACCTCGCTGCCGCCCATATGCTCCAGGCGCACGCACCATTGCTGGTCTTGCAGCTCGATGCGCAGGCGCTTGAAATCCAGCGGCATCAACGCCTGGAACAACGCGCTGTCAGCCTGCAAACGCGCCTGCAACTCACGGCCCAGTGCCTGGTTGCCAGCGCGGCGCCGCACATGAATACCGCTGCGCCGGATCGCGCCGCCATGGTGCACCTCGAAGCTGCAAGCGCCACCCGCTGCAGCAGGAACGCGCAGGACACATTCGGTCAGCACCAGGTGCATCAACAACTGCGACTCGGTGCGCTCGACAATCTCAAAGGCCACACCGCCCACTTCAAGGCTTGCCAGGCCCAGGTCACGCCGCAGGTGGGCCAGGGTCACCCCCGGCCGATACCCGCTGGGTGCGCGGTCAGCACGAAACAGCTCAAACAGTTTTTGCCGCAAGGTCGCTATAACCCTCATGGGCGTGCCCCGGTTCGTGATTGAATTCCTTGGCCAACACCTCTTCCACGCAGGCGGGCTTGAAGGGGTTGACCTTCTGCACCACCAGGGTCCAGAACAGCGCATAGGTGGCCGTCACGCCGAGCATCACGCCAAACGGCACATAAATGTCAGCCGGGTTCATGCCTGGCGGAGTGATAAACCACATGCCCAGCAGGATGCCGATGCTGGAGACGATCTGCGGCAGCGGGAACCACGGCGAACGATAGGCCCGAGGCAAGTCCGGACGGCGAACGCGCAGGATCACCACCGACAGCGTCACCAACAGGTAAGCGAAACTCCACGCGCACACCGCCGCCAGCACCAGGTGCATGATGTTGTCGGTGTTGCCGCCCAGGTACAGCGCATGCAGGCACGGAATCAACATGGCCACCAGGATGCACAACAGCGGCGTCTTGAAACGCGGGTGCAGGTAGGTGAACACCTTGGGCAAGGCGCCATCCACCGCCATGCCGTAGAGGATGCGCGGCACGCCGGCCATCAGGGTATTGATGGTCGCAGCGCCAGCGAACAGAAAGCCGATACCCAGCCACAACGGGCCGATCTGCCCCATCACCTGTTCGGCAAATCGGGGGATGGCCATGGGTGTGTCCAGCAGGTGCACGCCGGACGCGGCGTCGAGCACGACGTTTTCCACCTGGCGCTTCATCGCCGCGCCATAGATGAACATGCACGTCGCCACGCCCATCAGCCCGAGCATCATCGCCCGTGGCATCACCTTGGCCGATTGGCGCAGGTCCGGCGCCAGCGGGGTGACGAACTCGCAACCCACGAACATGAACATCGCCATACCCACCAGCGACAGCACGGTGACCAGGTCGGTGCCCACCAGCGACTCACCGAACCAGCCATCCAACTGCACCGCCGGCGCGGCGATCAGGCCCATTACGCCGAACACCATCAGGGTGGTCCACATGCCGAAGGTCAGGATGATCTCCGCTCGGCCAAACGCGCTGACGCCAAAGGCGTTCAGCACGCCGAACACCAGCACGAAACCGACGCCCAGCAACCACGAGCCGCCGGCCGACTCTGCCAGGGTGTTGAGGTGTTCGAAGTTCACCAGGGCCATGACGCCGGCGAGGATGGTTTCGGCGGTGCCGGCGAACACATGCACGATCAGGTAGGCCGACAAGGTCCCGGTGATCGCAAAGAACCGGCCCATGCCGCAGTTGATGTAGTCGTACACCGAACCGGTGGTGGGCAACATCGAGGCGGCCTCGGCAAAGGTTGTCGCCTGGGCCAGCATCATCACCACGGCGATCAGCATCGCCAGGGCAAACGCGCTGCCACCGATGCCAAAACCCATCGTGGCGGTGAGAATCACCGGGCTGGCCATGATCAGGCCGATGGTGCTGGCCAACGCAGTGGGAAAACCTACCGTGCCCCGGTTGAGGTGTGCGGTGAGTCGGTCGTTGATCGACATGGAGGGGTCCTCGAAGCGGTTTTTTTAATGTGTCGGCACTCTGCGCCCCACTCCCGTTGATCGTCTTGCCCCTGTCTGCCGCCGGTTTTGTTGCTGCCTGCCAAGGCCTGCTGCCTGGCGGCCAGAGTCAATTGCCTGGCACGCAGGGAAAAGACTTGGCCTCACACCGCTCGCCCTAATGCGCCCTCACTCTTAACCAAGATGGGGGCAATAACAATGGAGCACACACTGAAAAACCGCTGCCTGCGCCAGACGGTCGGCCTGGGCGTGGCACTGTTGGTGGGCCAGGCGCAGGCCATCGAGTTGTATGCGGACGCCGACACCCAGGTCACCGGCAACTTCCTCGCCGTGTACGGTATGTTCAACAGCCCGAAGAACTACGATGGGCGCCGCGGCGGCGCCACTTGGCGTGAGGCGTTCATCAAGTACGGCCTGAGCGTCGAACAGCGCCTGGGCAACCTGGGCGGTGTGTATGGCACCGCCAACCTGGTGAGTTCCGGTACCTGGGGCGACGGCGATGCGGCCGGGTTGACCAACGGCACCGAGCGCACCACCAAGTTTGACGAAGCCTTCGCCGGCTGGCGGTCTGGCGAGTTGTTACCGGCGCTGGGCAAGGACGGCCTGGACCTGTCGTTCGGTCGCCAGATCATCATGCTCGGCGACGGTTTTATCCTTAACGACGACGGCCCCAACCTGGGCAATGGCGTCGGCGACGGCGAGTTCAATCGCGGCGGCGCCTACTACATCGCCGCACGCCATGCCTTCGATAAGACGGCGGTGATTCGCCTGGGCGGCAAGGACGGTGTGCATGGCAGCCTGATGTGGATCAAGTCCGACAACCGTGCCCAGGCCCTCACCGAAATGGCCGCCGGCACCCTGGAGTACAGCGCCGCGCCGGGGACCCTGGGGCTGACTTACGTTCACGGTATCGATGTGGACGAGCGCTTCGCCACCGACCTGCAGCGCCAGCGCAAAGGCATGAACCTCTACAGCCTGCGCGGCGCCGGCAATGCCGGTATCGACAACGTGCACTTCGCCTTCGAACTGGCGCGCCAAAGCCGCCGCGACGGCCAGGAAAATGCCGGTTACGCCGAAGCCGGCTACACCTTCGCCAACCTGCCGTGGTCACCGGACCTGACCTACCGCTACGCCCGTTATTCGAAGAACTGGGACGGCCTGTTCTCAGGCTTCAACCGTGGCTACGGCACCTGGGTGCAGGGCGAAGTGGCAGGCAACTATTCCGGCCCGTTCAATAGCAACACTGCCGTGCAGCACGTGGCGCTCAAGGTCAAACCACTGGAGAACGTCACCCTGGGGGCGCTGTTCTTCGACTACAACACCGTCAGTACCCGCGGCCAATTGAACCTGGATGGCCGCGAACTGGACCTGTATGCCGAATGGGCCGTCAACGAGCACCTGATCATCACGCCGCTGCTGGGCCTGTACAAACCCGATAAATCGGCCGATACCGGTGGCAATCAGGTCGGCGGCAACGGCACCAATGTCTACAGCCAACTGGTGGTCGCCGTGCCGTTCTAAACCGCTTCGGGCGCGCAGGGAGGCAGCGCCCGGACCTCGGCATAGGCGCCCTGATGATAGAGCAGCGGCGCACGGCCAAAGTCATCAAAGGCCACCACCTTGCCGATCATGATCCAATGGTCGCCGCCGTCCACCTGCTGGTATTTCTCGCAGTGAAAACGCGCCGAGCAATCGGCGAATACCGGCGAGCCACCCTCCCCCGGCTCGTACTCGATCAGGGCGAAGCGGTCTTCACGGGGGCGGGCAAAATTGTTCGACAGGTGCACCTGGTCCGCCGCCAAGACATTCACGGCAAAGTGGCTGGCCTCCTCGAACACGGCATGGCTGTTGGAGCGCTTGTCAATGCTCCACAGCACCAGCGGCGGGTCGAGGGATACCGAGTTGAAACTGTTAGCCGTCACGCCCACCTTGCGCCCGGAGGCGGTGGCGGCGGTGACCACGGTCACGCCAGTGGCAAAATTGCCCAAGGCGCGACGAAAGGCTCGTGGGTCAAATACGTCGGACATGCAAGACTCCCGGGTGGCCTCTATGGGCCGCCCTGATTGTTGTAGGGAACACGCAGCTACACCATGCTCGGGTCGGGCTCCAGGCCCATCAGCTCACGGCCAAGGATCTGCGCGCACACGTCATAGTCGGTGTAGGCATGCGCGCCCGTCATGTGGGCATCGCGGAACAGGCGCTGCATTTCGTTGTGTTCGAACCAGGCATTGCCACCGGCAGCGGCGAACAGCCGGTCTACCGCTTCGATGCACATCTTGGTGGCGTAGGCCTGGTTGGTGCGCCAGAACGCCAGGGTTTCTCGCGCTGGGTAGCGGTGGGCGGCGCTGTGTTCGGCGTGGTCTTGCCAGGTCTTCTCCAAAAACGCCCGAGCAGCGGCCACCTGGTGGGTGGACTCGGCCAGGCGCATCAGCGCCGGGGTCGCTGCGCCGACGGCGGCACCGGTATAGGCGCGCACACGGTTTTTGGTTTTTTCGCGGAACACCTCCAGCATGCGCTCGGCCACGCCGAGGCTGACGGTGGAAAAACCACTGGCGAAATACGGCCGGTACGGCGCGTAGAAAATCTGGCTGTCAGGATACAAACCAAAGCCTGCGGACTTGCCTTCCATCATGTCCTTGGCCTTCTGGATCCGGTGCTCAGGCACCCAGGCGTTGTCGATGATCAGGGTCTTGGTGCCGCTGCCTTTCATGCCGGCCGCGAACCAGTCATCGCGGATCTGATAGTCACTGCGCGGCAGCACGGCAAAACAGTAATCCTGGGTACCTTCGGCATTCTGGCGACGGCAGCCGACAATCGCCCACTCGCCATGATCACAACCGCTGCTCCAGCCCATCTCACCACTGAAGTACACGCCGCCCTCGCCCTCGGTCACCCGGCCGAACGGCGCAATACTGCTGCTGGCCGTGGCATCCGGGTTGGCGCCCCAGATCTCCTCCTGCAACTGCGCCGAGAACAACGCCAGTTGATGGCTATGGGTACACAACAAACTCATGGCCCAGGCAGTGCTGGCGCAACTGCAGGCGAGCAAGGCGATGCAGTCGGCGAATTCGGGCAGCGACAGTTCCAGGCCACCGAATGCCTTGGGCTGGAAGGCGCGGTGCAGGCCGATGCTTTTGAGCAGCGCGATATTTTCATCCGGCACCTGGCGCAGCTGTTCGGCACGGCTGGCGTTCGCGGCAATGGCAGGCAGAAGAGGCTTGAGGTCTTCGAGGAGCGGGTTTGGCTTTTTCATGGACGGCCCTGCTTATTATTGGAAGTCCGGCAGGCGCTCCGAATCGTGGAACGGCGCGGGATGCAGGGCCAGTATCAAACGGGTCGTGCAGGCGGGAAATGCACGTTCGGCAGGCAAGCTTGTACTTTTCACAAGCACGGCAGGCACAGGCATAAAAGCTGGCAGGCACAGTCAAGCCGCTTATCAGTGCGTTGGTTAACCTCGGGTTTTCTTTGTGAACTGCCAGGAACCTGCCATGAGCGATATCCCGTTGCTGCCACAAGTGGAAGCCTTTTTGCGTCGCCGCCATGGGCTGTTTATCGACGGTGTCAGCGTGCACAGCCACGCCGATCAAACCCTGAACGTAATCAACCCTGCCAACGGCCAGGTGATCGCCGAAGTGGCCGATGCTGACCTGGCGGATATCGACGCTGCGGTCGCTTCTGCCAACCGTGGTTTTCAGCTGTGGTCCCAGGCTGCGCCCGCCATCCGCGGCAACGTGCTGCTGAAACTGGCCGACCTGCTGGAACACCATCGCGAAGAACTGGCGCAGATCGAAACCTGCCAGTCGGGCAAGATCATCCAGATCTCCCGCGCCTTTGAGGTCGACCAGGCCGCGCACTTCCTGCGCTACTACGCAGGCTGGGCCACCAAGCTCAGCGGCCAGACCCTCACGCCGTCGCTGCCTTCGTTCAATGGCGAGCGCTACACCGCCTTCACCTTGCGCGAACCGGTGGGCGTGGTGGTGGGCATTGTGCCGTGGAATTTCTCGACCATGATCGCCATCTGGAAGCTGGCCTCGGCGCTGGTGACCGGCTGCAGCATCATCATCAAGCCCAGCGAATTCACGCCGCTGACCCTGCTGCGCATCGCCGAACTGGCCATCGACGCCGGATTGCCGGCGGGGGTGCTCAATGTGCTGACCGGCGGCGGCCAAGTCGGCAAGGGGCTGGTGGAACACCCCGGCACGCACAAGGTGTCCTTCACCGGCTCAGTGCCCACCGGTATTGCGGTGGGCCGCAGTGCCATGGGCGCCGGGCTGACCCGCGCGACCCTGGAACTGGGTGGCAAGAACGCCGCCGGCTTCCTGCGCGACATGGATGTAGACAAAGCGGTGGATGGCATTATCGAAGCGGGCTTCCTGCACTCGGGGCAAATCTGCGCAGCGGCCGAACGTTTCTTCGTACACCGCTCGCAAATCGACGCCGTGCTGGAAAAACTCAAGGCGCGTCTCAGCCGCCTGACCATCGGCTCGCCCCTGGATGAACACACCGAATTCGGCCCGGTAACCCACCAGCAACACCAACAAAAACTGCTCGGCTACTTCAACCAGGCCCGCGCCGAAAACAACACCATCATCCACGGCGGCCACCTCATCGACCGTCCCGGCTGCTACGTCGAACCCACCGTGATCCTGGCCAACCACCTGCACGACACCCTGCTCAACGAAGAAACCTTCGGCCCCATCGCCACCTTCCTGCCCTACGACGATGAAGACGAACTGCTCGCCATGATGAACCACGGCCCCTTCGGCTTGAGCGCCAGCCTGTGGACCAATGACCTGGGCAAGGCCCTGCGCATGATCCCGGCGATCAAGGCGGGCACGCTGTGGGTGAACATGCATACCTTGCTCGACCCGGCAGTGCCGTTTGGGGGCAGCCGGTCTTCGGGGTTAGGGCGGGAGTTTGGTGGTGCGTTTATTGAGGATTACACCGAGCTTAAATCGGTGATGATTCGGTATTGAATGGCTGTAGGAGCGAGCTTGCTCGCGAAAAACGTCAACGATAACGCGTGCATCCTGAATACATGCGGCGGCTATGGTTTTTTCGCAAGCAAGCTCGCGCCTGCAAAAGCCCTAACTGAACGGAACCACCGCCTCCGCCTCAACCTCGATCAACCACTCAGGCAACGACAACCCACTGACGATAATCCACGAAGACGGCGGCGGGTTGTGCGCGAAGCGCTGGCGCAGCGCCTCGGCAATCGGCTCCTGCTGATCCCGGGCAGATTCGACGATATACAGCCGCAGCATGATCACATGAGACAGATCACCGCCCACCGCGGCCAGCACCTTTTCGACATTGTCCAACGCCGTGGCCGTCTGCTCCGCAATGCCTGGGCCCACCGTGCGCTCTTGAGCATCCACGCCCACCTGCCCGGACAACATGATCCGCCGCCCCTCTGGCACTTCCATGACCTGGCTGAAACCGTATTGCAGGGAGTTGAATACCGTCGTGGGATTAATGACCTTTCGTTGCATGACCAATCCTTGTTGTCAGTAGGAAAACAAGGCTAACCCAAAGAAACCGCTCAGGATGATGGTTCAACATCCAGCAACATGTTCGTGGGTGAAGCGCTGAACCGTGAGTGCCCGGCGGCCTGATGAAAACGCGCAAACCCAACAGGCAATGACATTCCCTGTAGGAGCCGTCGAGCTTTAGCGAGGCCGCGATGGCGGTGGGTCAGGCAATGAATATTGTTGACCGGGCCGCCGCCATCGCAGCCTCGCTAAAGCTCGACAGCTCCCACATTGGATCAGCTGCGTCTCAGTAGATAGTGATCCATGCTGGAACTTCACTGCTATCATCCAGCCACTACTTATGACATGGAGGTCGCTATGCACCAGGTAACAACTCTCGCTTGCTTACTGGTATGCGGCGCCCTCACCGGCTGCAGCATCACGCAAACCGTCACCCCCGTTCCCTCCTCAACTATTCACTCGCCCGAAATCTGCATGATTCCCGCCGCAGGCCTGCGCGAGGGTTTCAACACCACCTACACAGCTCAACTGCGCAGCAAAGGCTTTCAGACCCGCGAGTTGCCGCCAGGTAGTCCGCCCGCCAATTGCGCGCTATCGACCACTTACATTGGCACATGGAGCTGGGACATGGCGCTGTATATGAGCTTTGCCGATATTCAGGTGTTCGAGAACGGCCGAAGGGTCGGACAGGCGCTGTATGACTCAACCTCAGGCGGCGCCCGTATGGGCAAGTTCATTGATGCACAAAGCAAAATCATCGAGATGACCAATCAGCTGTTTCCCAATGCTGATTACGGCATGACTCGACGTCAGGCTGACCGTCTTCCCTAGAGCGAGCTCATCCACCAGCCTGCGCCACCCTCGAAAATGTGGGAGTTTCACATCTCATTCTGTAATTAGATGGACTCGCCCAAGCCGAGGCGTCTATGCGCCACGGTGGCATTCTTATAGAAGCCAACGACAGCGAGGGCGAGCCCATGAAAAAGCATACGACGATCAATCAGTCTTTGTCAGCCG
>NZ_WJZM01000066.1:0-32974 GCF_021609545.1 Pseudomonas sp. PA-1-6B | reverse complement strand
GCTTTTTGGGGGCGCTTCGCACCCCAGCGGGAGCAAGCTCCCTCGCCACAGCAAGCCCGCTCCCACAGGGGCACGGTTGCCGGTTACTCGTTGTAGATGTCCTGATCGCCGAAGTATTTCTTCTGGATCTGGGCGTAGGTGCCATCGGCCTGGACGGCGGCGATGCCCTTGTTGATCAGCTCACGCAATGCCTGGTCGTTCTTGCGCAGGCCCATGGCGATGTCCAGGGGCAGGGTTGGGTCCTTGAAGGCCGGGCCGGTCTTGAAGTCGGCGCCTTCGGGCTTGGACAGGAAGTTGAGCTGGGCTTCGAGCTTGTCCGTCAGGGTGGCGTCGAGGCGGCCGTTTTGCAGGTCGGCGTAGTTCTGTTCCTGGGACTGGTATGCCTTGATCTGTGCACCGAGCTTGGCCAGGTGCGCGCGGGCATAGGCTTCCTGCAACGAGCCTTGCAGCACGCCAACCTGCTTGCCGTTCAGCGACTCGGGGGTATCACCGAAGGTGGCGTTTTTGCGGGTGATCACCGAGGTGGGGCTGAGGAACAGGCGGTCGGTGAAGTCGATGACTTTCTCGCGGGCCGGGGTCACGGCCATGGAGGACATGATCGCGTCGAACTTGCGCGCACGCAGGGCCGGAATCATGCCGTCGAATTCGTTGTGCACCCAGGTGCATTTCACTTCGAGCTTGGCGCAGATAGCGTTGCCCAGTTCGATATCGAAACCTTGCAGGCTGCCGTCAGCGGCGACGGATTCGAAGGGCGGGTATTCGGGGAACACGCCAAACCGGATTTCTTTCCAGTCCTGGGCGTGGGCAGCAGTGGCGCACAGTGGCAACAGCAACGCAGCGAAGAGTGATCGCAGAGGAGTCATGTGTCGGTCCCTATATTTTGTAATTGATGTCAGGGGCAGTGAATAACTGGGAGCAGAGAATGCTTCATGATGGTGCGTTTTTTGTGTCGTTTACCCCCTGCGCAAAGCGCAAATTGCGCTGTTAAAACAGGCAATGCAGCGGAATCGGCTGTGACACCGGCAAAATCGGCTCCAGACCCACCCGAATCTGGCCTGCCCTGGGCGCAAAGCGGCAAGCCAGAGCGGTTTCAGGCGCGCTTTTTATGCTGTACCACAGGTTGCTGGGCCAGGCGTGCGAACAGGTCTTTCGGGTCGGCCAGGTCTGGCACCAGCTCCAGCTCGCTGCCCACATCCAGGGCCTTGGCCACGTCCAGTACATAGCGCAGGGCCGAGTAGTCTTCGATGGCAAAACCCACCGAGTCGAACAGGGTGATCTGGCGCTCATTCTCGCGGCCCGGCTGTTGGCCGTTGATCACTTGCCACAGCTCGGTGACCGGCGAATCTTCCGGCATGTGCTGGATTTCGCCTTCGATGCGGCTTTGCGGTTCGTACTCGACGATCACCCTGGCGCGCTCGACGATGCGGCGGTCCAGCTCGGTCTTGCCCGGGCAGTCACCGCCCACGGCATTGAGGTGCATGCCTGGCTCGATCATCTCGTCAGTCAGGATGGTGGCGTAGGCCTTGTCTGCAGTCACGGTGGTGACAATGTCCGCGCCTTTGACTGCCTCGGCGACGCTGGCGGCCAGGATCACCTTGATCGCCGGGAACGCCTTGAGGTTGGCGGCGAGCTTGGCGGTGGCCTGGGGGTCGATGTCGAACAGGCGGATTTCAGTAATGCCAAGCATGGCGTGGAAGGCCAGAGCCTGGAATTCGCTTTGGCAGCCGTTGCCGATCAGCGCCATGCTGCGGCTGTTGGCGCGGGCCAGGTAGCGGGCGACCAGGGCCGAGGTGGCAGCGGTGCGGATCGCAGTGGTCAGGGTCATTTCCGCCAGCAGCACCGGTTTGCCGGTGTCGACGTCGCCCAGGGCACCGAACGCCATCACGGTGAGCATGCCGGCCAGGGTGTTTTTCGGGTGGCCGTTGACATACTTGAAGGCGTACAGCGAGGCGTCGGACACCGGCATCAGCTCGATCACGCCATCCGGTGAATGGTTGGCCAGGCGCGCGCATTTTTCGAAATCCTGCCAACGCAGGTAGTCGGCGCGAATGTAGTCGGCCATCTCGGTGATACAGGTTTGCAGGCCTTTTTGCGAAACCAGGTAGCTGAGGTCGTTGACGTCGATATAACGGGTCATGGCAAGACTCCTTATTGAAATGAGTGGCGGGCCGGCAGATGCACTTCGGCCAGCATGCAGCGGGCACTGCCGCCGCCGATGCGTTCGATGTTGTCGATATTCACCACCACCGGCCGCGTATGGCGCTCCACATGCTGACGCTGTTCCGGATGCAGGGCGCCCCAGGCACTGGCGGACATCACCAGCAATGGTTGGCCGTCCCGGTCGTGGACTTCCAGCATGTTGCCGGCGAAGGCTTCCAACTGGTCGAAGTCCAGGCTGAGGATGTCTTTGCCGGTGTCACGCAGGGAGCGTTCCAGGGCCAGGCGCTCGCCGTCGTCGGGCAGGGCCTGCAGGCACACCACCGCAAGGTCGCGGCCAACGCTCATCATCACGTTGCTGTGATAGATGGGGGCCTGGTGACGGTCCAGGGCATGGAACACACAGAGTTGGTAGTCGAGGCGTTCGGCAAACTGGCGCAGGGCCGCGTGGTGGGTGCGCCCCGAATGGCAGGCGTAGCTGATGCGGTGCTGGCGGTCGAGCACCATGCTGCCGGTGCCTTCCAGGAAGATGTTCTGTTGTTCCAGGTGGCTCAGGTCGATGGTGGTGTTGATCGCAAAGCGTTGCTCCAGTACTTGCAGCACGCCCTTGTTGCGCTCCAGTCGGCGGTTCTGGCCTTCCATGGGGTAGAGCACCAGGCTGCCGTCAGCATGGCTGCTCCACCAGTTGTTGGGGAAGATCGAGTCGGGCGTATGAGGCGCCGGCGTGTCCTGCACCACCAGTACCTCCACGCCATGCTGGCGCAGGGTGTCGACATAACCGTCGAACTCCTCCAGCGCTTTGTGCTGTGCACTGAGCGGGTCCAGCGGCGGGCGTTGGAAACGGTTGTTGATCGCGGTATCCGGGTTGAAGGCAAAGCGCGCCGGGCGGATCATCAGGACGGTGTTGGTGGTTTGCATGGGGGCACGGGTCCGTTGGGGATCTTGTGCCGCTATTGTGTGCGTTGCGGGGAAAGGATCCCGGCTGAAACAGCGGGGTGGCTCAGCCAAGAAAGCTGAAAACGGGAATGGCGCAGCCGAATCGGCTGTCAGATTGAAATACGATCAACCTGTGGGAGCAGGCAAGCCAGCTCCCACATTGGTATTGTGGTGATTGTTATCGTTGTGTCAGCCAGGAGGAACCATGTCTACCGCTGTTCGCCTTGCCCAACCTTCCGATGCCGAGGGCATCAGCCAGGTCATCCTGGCTGCGCTGCACAGCAGCAACGCACGTGATTACCCAGCAGATGTGATTGCGCGGGTTGCCAGCAACTTCACCCCCGACGCGGTAATGGCGTTACTCCAGCGGCGTGTGGTGTTGGTGGCGACTCAGGATCAACTGATCGTCGCTACGGCCGCACTGGATGGCAATGTGGTGCGCTCGGTGTTCGTCAACCCGGCGCTGCAAGGGCAGGGCATCGGTCGGCTATTGATGATCGAGATCGAACTGCGCGCCCGTGAAGCCGGCGTGACGGTGTTGAGCGTGCCGTCCTCGCTGACGGCGCAAGCCTTCTACGCCAAGCTGGGTTTTCACAACGTGCGTGACGTGTACCACGGCAACGAGCGCACGTTGGTGATGGAAAAGGCGCTGTTGTCCCGCCACCCCATCGGGCCGTATCGCGACCGTCAACACCGTGCCCAGGTGATCGAGTTATGGCAGCAGGCGTTTGGCTATGACACCGCGCATAACCTGCCGAGCCTGGCGATTGATAAGAAACTGGCGGTCAATGACGGGTTGTTCTTCGTTGCCACCGACAACAAAGCCGTGATCGGTACCATCCTCGCCGGCTATGACGGGCATCGTGGCTGGTTGTATTCGGTGGCAGTGCATACCGACTATCGGCGCCATGGCCTGGGGTCGTCGCTGGTGCGCTATGCCGAACAGGCGTTGACAGCGCTGGGTTGCATGAAAATCAACCTGCAGATCACCGGCGGCAATGACGTGGTGGTGGGGTTTTATGAGGCGTTGGGGTATGGGGTGGAGCCGAGGATCAGTATGGGCAAGAAGATTGGCGAGAATATTACGCCACGCTCTTGAAGGCGCAGAAACCAGTGTGGGAGCGGGCTTGCCTGCGATAGCGGTGGGTCAGTAGCCAATATGCTGGCTGACAGACCGCTATCGCAGGCAAGCCAGCTCCCACAGGGTTTTGTGGTGTCGCTGGCTTTTTTGGCTGTCAGACCTTGACGATCCAACCCGCTGGCGCTTCCACGTCACCGGTCTGCACACCGGTCAGCTCTTTGTAGAGCTTCTGGGTGATCGGGCCGACTTCGGTCTCGCTGTGGAACACGTGCAGCTTGCCGTTGTACTGGATGCCGCCGATAGGCGAGATCACCGCAGCGGTACCGCAGGCGCCGGCTTCCTTGAATTGGTCCAGCTTGTCGATGAACACTTCGCCTTCTACCACTTCCAGGCCCAGGCGGGTCTGGGCCAGTTCGATCAGCGACAGGCGGGTGATGCCTGGCAATACCGAAGGCGACTTCGGCGTGATGAACTGGTTGTCGTGGGTGATGCCGAAGAAGTTGGCCGAGCCGACTTCTTCGATTTTCGAGTGGGTCATCGGGTCCAGGTAGATCGCGTCGGCGAAACCGGATTTCTTCGCTTCCGAGCCGGGCATCAGGCTGGCGGCGTAGTTGCCACCGACCTTGGCGGCACCGGTGCCTTGCGGCGCGGCGCGGTCGTAGCCGGAAATCTGGAAGTTGTGCGGCACCAGGCCGCCCTTGAAGTAGGCACCGACCGGGATGCAGAACACCGAGAAGATGAATTCCGGCGCGGTACGCACGCCGATGTTGTCACCGGTGCCGATCACGAACGGGCGCAGGTACAGCGCGCCGCCACTGCCGTACGGCGGGATGAAGCGCTCGTTGGCCTTGACCACTTGTTTGCAGGCGTCGATGAACGCGTCGGTCGGCACTTGTGGCATCAGCAGGCGGCCACAGCTGCGCTGCATGCGGGCGGCGTTCTGGTCCGGGCGGAACAGGTTGATCGAACCGTCCTTGCAACGGTAGGCCTTCAGGCCCTCGAAGCATTGCTGGCCATAATGCAGGGCAGTGGAGCCCTCGCTGATGTGCAGCACATTGTCGTCGGTCAGGGTGCCAGCTTGCCATTCGCCGTTTTTCCAGACCTGGAGAAACCGCTTGTCGGTCTTGATGTAGTCAAAACCCAGCTTGTCCCAATTGATGCTCTCGTTACCCATGACACCCTCTATCTCTGGTCAAGTCGGTTTTTTTTCTGGATGGCGCAACAATACTGCATTCTTGGCCGGTGTGGGAGCAGGGCGGTGGACCATTCAACCTCTGCATTGGCTGATCCAGCGCTATCGCGGGCAAGCCCGGCTCCCACATTGGAATGCATTCCAAGTGTGGGAGCTGGCTTGCCTGCGATAGCCACGCCACGGTTTTACAGGTGCAACGCGTGCCCCAACGCCCGCAGCGCGGCTTCCTGCACCGCTTCACCCAGGGTCGGATGGGCATGAATGGTGCCGGCCACATCCTCCAGGCGCGCGCCCATTTCCAGGCTCAGGCCAAACGCAGTGGACAGTTCCGACACCCCAGCCCCCACCGCTTGCCAGCCAACAATCAAGTGATTGTCACGCCGCGCCACCACCCGCACGAAGCCGGCTTTGGACTCCAGCGTCATGGCCCGGCCATTGGCGGCGAACGGGAAGCTCGACACAATGCAATCCAGGCCAGCAGCCTTGGCCTCGTCCGGGGTCTTGCCGACCACCACCAGTTCCGGGTCGGTAAAGCACACCGCCGGAATTGCCGCCGGGTTGAATTCGCGGGCCTTTCCGCTGATCAGTTCGGCAACCATTTCGCCCTGGGCCATGGCCCGGTGCGCCAGCATCGGCTCGCCACTGAGGTCGCCAATGGCGTACACGTTGCGCATGCTGGTCTGGCAGCGGCTGTCGATCTTGATCGCCGCGCCGTTCATGTCCAGGTTCAGCGCTTCGAGGTTCCAGCCTTGGGTGTTGGGTTTGCGCCCCACGGCGACCAGCACCTGGTCGGTGTCCAGCGCCAGGGTGTCGCCATTGGGTGCACGTACTTGCAGCTTGTTGTCGGCAAAACCGGTGACGCTGTGTTCCAGGTACAGCTTCACGCCGAGTTTCTTCAGGGATTCAGCCACCGGCAGGGTCAGCTCGGCGTCGTAGGCCGGCAGGATGTGCGCCTGGGCCTCGACCACACTGACGTCGGCACCCAGCTTGCGGTAGGCAATCCCCAGTTCCAGGCCGATATAACCACCGCCCACTACGATCAGGCGCTTGGGCACACGGGTCGGTGCCAGGGCTTCGGTGGACGAGATAATCGGCCCGCCAATCGGCAGCATCGGCAGGTTGACGCTTGTCGAGCCGGTGGCCAACAGCAGGTGTTCGCACTGGATGCGTTGCTCGCCCACCTCGACGGTCTTGCCGTCGATGACTTTGGCCCAGCCATGGATCACCTGCACCTTGTGTTTTTTCAGCAGTGCGGCGACGCCGGTGGTCAGGCGGTCAACGATGCCGTCTTTCCATTCCACGCTCTTGCGGATGTCCAAAGTCGGCACATCCACTTCAATGCCCAGCTGCGAGCCCTGGCTATGGTGCACGGTTTGCTGGAACTGCTCGGCCACATGGATCAGCGCCTTGGAGGGAATACAG
Source organism: Pseudomonas sp. PA-1-6B (assembly GCF_021609545.1). Taxonomy (NCBI): domain Bacteria; kingdom Pseudomonadati; phylum Pseudomonadota; class Gammaproteobacteria; order Pseudomonadales; family Pseudomonadaceae; genus Pseudomonas; species Pseudomonas sp. PA-1-6B. The sequence goes on along the minus strand of NZ_WJZM01000066.1, from coordinate 26,186 downwards.
CCGATGTTCAGGCAGGTGCCGCCCAGCGCCTGGCCTTCCACCAGAATGGTGGGGATGCCCAGTTGGCCTGCGCGAATCGCCGCGACATAACCGCCGGGGCCGCCGCCGATAATCAGCAGCGTGGTGTGCAATGTCTGAGTCATGCCCTTACTCCAGGAACAGGCTGGCGGGTTGTTCGAGCAGGCCGCGAATGGCCTGGATGAATTGCGCCGCGTCCATGCCATCGACCACGCGGTGATCGAAGGAGCTGGAGAGGTTCATCATCTTGCGCACCACGATCTGGCCCTTGATCACCATCGGCCGCTCAACGATGCGGTTGACGCCGACGATGGCCACTTCCGGCAGGTTCAGCACTGGCGTGCTGACGATGCCGCCCAGAGCGCCAAGGCTGGTCAGGGTAATGGTCGAACCGGACAGCTCTTCACGGCTGGCCTTGCCTGTACGTGCGGCGTTGGCCAAACGCGCGATTTCTTCGGCAGTGCCCCACAGGCTGCGGGCTTCGGCGTGACGCACCACCGGCACCATCAGGCCCACGTCGCTCTGGGTGGCGACGCCCACATGCACGGCGCCAAGGCGAGTGATGACCTGGGCTTCGTCGTCGTAACGGGCGTTGATTTGCGGGAAGTCGCGCAAGGCGACGACCATGGCCCGCACGATAAACGGCAGCAGGGTCAGTTTGCCGCGTGTCGCACCGTGCTTCTCGTTGAGGTGCACGCGCAACTCGTCGAGGGCGGTGACGTCGATCTCTTCCACGTAGCTGAAATGCGCGGCGCGGCGGGTGGCGTCCTGCATGCGCTGGGCGATCTTGCGGCGCATGCCGATCACCGGGATCTGGTGTTCGTCAGTGCGCTCGGCATACGGGTTGGCGGCGCTGGCGCCCGTTGCAGGGCCCTGGCGCAAGTAAGCCTCCAGGTCTTCATGCAGAATCCGGCCCGCAGGCCCTGTGCCCTGGACCAGGCGCAGTTGGATCCCTACATCCAGCGCGTGTTTGCGCACGGCAGGCGAGGCCAACGGGCGTTCGCTGGCTTCACGGGCCACGGGCGCTTGCGGCGCTTTCACTGCTGCTGCGGGCTTGCTTTCTACCGGCGCCTGTACCGGTTTGGCTTCGGCCACAGGTGGCGCGGCCTTCGCCGGCTCGGCAACCTCCGGCATATCTTTGGTATTGCCTGCGCCTTCCACTTCAATGCTGATCAAAATGCTGCCCACTGCCATGACCTCACCCGGCTCGCCGCCGAGGGAAATCACCTTGCCGTGGACCGGCGAGGGAATATCCACCATCGCCTTGTCGGTCATCACATCCGCCAGCACCTGGTCTTCAACCACCAGGTCGCCGACCTTTACATGCCATACCGATAATTCAACTTCCGCGATGCCTTCGCCAATGTCCGGCATCTTGATAACGTGCGTGCCCATTCAGACCTCCATGACCCGTTTCAACGCCGCGCCCACTCGGGACGGCCCTGGGAAATACGCCCATTCCTGCGCGTGCGGGTAGGGGGTGTCCCAACCGGTGACGCGTTCGATCGGCGCTTCCAGGTGGTGGAAGCAATGCTCTTGCACCAGCGAGACCAACTCGGCACCAAAGCCGCAGGTGCGCGTGGCCTCATGCACCACCACGCAACGGCCGGTCTTTTTCACCGACTTGACGATGGTCTCCAGGTCCAGCGGCCACAGGCTGCGCAGGTCGATGACCTCGGCGTCGATGCCGGTTTCTTCAGCGGCGACTTGCGACACATACACGGTGGTGCCGTAGGTCAGTACCGTCACAGCCGAACCTGGGCGCACGATAGCCGCCACGTCCAGGGGCACGGTGTAGTAGCCGTCCGGTACCTGGGCTTGGGGGTGTTTGGACCACGGCGTTACCGGGCGGTCGTGGTGGCCGTCGAACGGGCCGTTATACAGGCGCTTGGGTTCGAGGAAGATCACCGGGTCATCGTTTTCGATGGAGGCGATCAGCAGGCCCTTGGCGTCATAGGGGTTGGACGGCATCACCGTGCGCAGGCCGCAGACCTGGGTGAACACCGCTTCGATACTCTGGCTGTGGGTCTGGCCGCCATAGATGCCGCCGCCGCAGGGCATGCGCATGGTCAAGGGCGCGGTGAACTGGCCGGCCGAGCGATAACGCAGGCGCGCCGCTTCGGAAATGATCTGGTCAGTGGCGGGGTAGACGTAGTCGGCGAACTGGATTTCCGCCACCGGGCGCAGGCCATAGGCGCCCATGCCCACGGCCACGCCGACGATGCCGCTTTCCGAGATCGGTGCGTCGAACACCCGCGAGCTGCCGTATTTGGTTTGCAAACCTTCGGTGCAACGGAACACGCCGCCGAAGTAACCGACGTCCTGGCCGAACACCACCACGTTGTCGTCACGCTCAAGCATCACATCCATGGCCGAGCGTAGCGCCTGGATCATGGTCATGGTGGTGGTGGTCATGGCGGTTTCCAGTTCGATACTGTTGTTGTGGTCGTTCATGTCACACCCCCAGCTCTTGACGCTGGCGCTTCAAGTGCTCCGGCATCTCTTTATAGACATCCTCGAACATGGTCGCGGCGCTTGGAATCTGGCCGCCGGCCAGGGTGCCGTACTGTTCGGCTTCCTTCTGCGCCTTGACCACTTCGGCTTCAAGTTCTGCACTGACCGCCGCGTGTTCCTCTTCGGACCACTGGCCAATCTTGATCAGGTGCTGCTTGAGGCGGGCAATCGGGTCGCCCAGGGGGAAGTGGCTCCAGTCGTCGGCGGGACGGTACTTGGATGGGTCATCGGAGGTGGAATGCGGGCCGGCGCGGTAGGTGACCCACTCGATCAGCGTTGGCCCCAGGTTGCGGCGCGCACGTTCGGCGGCCCAGGCCGAAGCGGCGTACACCGCGATAAAGTCATTGCCGTCCACGCGCAGGGAGGCGATACCGCAACCGACACCGCGTCCGGCGAAGGTGGTGGCTTCACCGCCAGCGATGGCCTGGAAGGTGGAAATCGCCCACTGGTTGTTGACCACGTTGAGGATCACCGGCGCGCGGTACACGTGGGCGAAGGTGAGGGCGGTGTGGAAGTCAGATTCAGCAGTGGCGCCGTCGCCGATCCAGGCCGAGGCGATCTTGGTATCGCCCTTGATCGCCGAGGCCATGCCCCAGCCCACGCCCTGGACGAATTGGGTGGCAAGGTTGCCGGAAATAGTGAAGAAGCCCGCGTCCTTGACCGAATACATGATCGGCAACTGGCGGCCCTTGAGCGGGTCGCGCTCGTTGGACAGCAGTTGGCAGATCAGGTCCACCAGCGGCACGTCGCGGGCCATCAGGATGCTTTGCTGGCGATAGGTGGGGAAGCACATGTCGTCGATATTCAAGGCCAGGGCCTGGGCGCTGCCGATGGCTTCTTCGCCAAGGCTTTGCATGTAGAACGACATTTTTTTCTGGCGCTGGGCGACCACCATGCGATTGTCGAAAATGCGTGTCTTGAGCATGGCGCGCATGCCGCGGCGCATGATCTCGGTGGAGACACCTTCGGCCCACGGGCCCAGTGCCTGGCCCTGATCGTCGAGCACGCGGATCAGGCCCTTGGCCAGGTCGGCGGTGTCGGCGGGCTCTACGTCGATGGCGGGTTTGCGTACCAGGCCGGCGTCGGTCAAACGCAGGTAGGTGAAGTCGGTCTTGCAGCCTGGGCGGCCCGAGGGTTCGGGAACGTGCAGGCGCAGCGGTGCATACGGCTGGGTCATGGCTTTCTACGCTCTATCTTGTGAATTTCTTGTAGTGGGCGCGCTAGCTGACAGTCAGTCTTCGGGTAGAAGAAATCTTGTCCTACAACAATCATAGGCGTGGCGTAGAAGAATATTTATCTCTGTTTCATTGCGTCGTCGGCTATTTGCGGATAAAAAAACTGCATAAACATAATAAACAGGTGATTTTGTCTCATGCGCAAACTGGACCGTACCGATATCGGCATTCTCAACGCCCTGCAGGAGAATGCCCGCATCACCAATGCCGACCTGGCTCGCTCGGTCAACCTGTCGCCCACGCCGTGTTTCAACCGGGTCAAGGCGATGGAAGAACTGGGGCTGATTCGTGAGCAGGTTACGCTGCTGGATGCTGATTTGCTGGGGCTGCACGTCAATGTGTTCATCCACGTGAGCCTGGAAAAACAGAACGAACTGGCGCTGCAGCAATTCGAAGGGGCGATCTCGGATCGGCCTGAGGTGATGGAGTGCTACCTGATGGCCGGCGACCCGGACTATTTGATCCGCGTGTTGGTGCCCACGATCCAGTCGCTGGAGCGCTTCATGATGGACTTTTTGACCAAGGTGCCTGGGGTGGCGAACATTCGCTCCAGTTTTGCCTTGAAGCAAGTGCGCTACAAAACCGCACTGCCATTGCCGGCCAACGGCATCAGCCTTGGTTCCTGATTCAACACGGGACAAAATGTGGGCTTGCCTGTGATGACGGCACCCCACGATCCAACTGTGGGAGCTGGCTTGCCTGCGACGGCGGCCTGACAGCCGACGACTATCTACCTGACACCCTAACGATCCAACTGTGGAAGCTGGCTTGCTTGCGATGGCGGCCTGACAGCCGACGACTATCTACCTGATACCCTAACGATCCAACTGTGGGAGCTGGCTTGCCTGCGAAGACGGCCTCACAGTCAATGCAGCTGGATTGTGTACATATCCATTCCTGCGGTAACGGCCACTTAGGGTTCCGCCCTGACGGCGGCTCACTTTCGAAAAGCGCGAAAGTAAGCAAAGCGCTCTTGCCCCACCACTCGGCACCTCGCTTAGGCTCGGTGTGCCCGCAATCCGCCAGTGATTTGGGGGGCCGCCGCCACGCGCCATCCATGGCGCGGGGCGGCTAAACCGGCATCCCTGCCGGTTTACCCCCCAAATCCCTGTCGAATTACGGCCAGCGTGGTTTAACGGGGCGCCTGAGATCAAGATCAAAAGCAGAGCAAGAGCAAGAGCAAGAGCAAGAGCGGCTCGCTTCGCATCGTGGTTACTGTTGGTCGTTATAGCGCTGTATATCGGGCAAATGGGCCAACTGGCCCACACCGCTATCGCAGGCCATCTCCCACAGGGGATCGGTGTTTCTAGAGTTGGTTGAGGGGGATCTTCAGGTAGGTCACGCCGTTTTCTTCCGCCGGCGGCAGGTTGCCCGCCCGCACATTCACCTGGATCGCCGGAAGCAACAACGTTGGCATGCCCAATCCAGCATCACGCTGGGTGCGCATCTGTACAAACGCCGCTTCATCCACGCCATCATGCACATGAATATTCCCCGCTCGCTGTTCCGCCACGGTGGTCTGGCACTTGGCCTCTCGACCCTCGGGCGGGTAGTCATGACACACGTACAACTTGGTGTCCGAAGGGAACGCCAACAGCTTGCGCATCGACGCGTACAACTGCCGCGCATCGCCGCCGGGAAAGTCGCAGCGGGCGGTGCCGACGTCGGGCATGAACAGGGTGTCGCCCACCAGGATCAAGCGGCCGTCGATCAAATAGGCCATGTCGGCGGGGGTGTGCCCGGGCACATGCAACGCTTGGGCCTTCAAGTTGCCGATATGAAAGATTTCATCAGGCGCAAACAGGTGATCGAACTGCGAGCCGTCCACGCGAAATTCCGGCTCCAGGTTGAACAGGTTCTTGAACACGCCCTGCACCTTGCTGATCGACTCGCCTATCGCGATCTTGCCGCCAAGGGTGCGGCGCAGGTAGGGCGCGGCGGACAGGTGGTCGGCATGGGCGTGGGTTTCCAGCAGCCACTGCACGTGCAGGCCATGCTCGCGCACAAAGGCAATCACCTTGTCGGCTTGTGCGGTATCGGTGCGCCCGGAAGCCGGGTCGTAATTGAGCACCGAGTCGACGATGGCGCAGGGGCCGCCATCGGCTTCATAGACGATATAGGTGTAGGTCGACGATGCGTCATCCAGAAAGGCTTGAATCAACGCTGGCATGGCGGCTGTCTCTGCTGAAGAAAAAAGTGGTTACAATCAGTTTACGTTTACACATAATGTTTTGAGCTTAAGTGACATAAAGGACCCGAGGCAAATGGAATCTACGTTGAGTGAGGGCGAGGTCGCCCAGTTGCGTGCATCGGCGTCCAAGGCCTGTGCCTTGCTCAAGGCCCTGGCCAACGAAGATCGCTTGTTGATCCTGTGCCAGTTGACCCAGGGCGAGCGCAACGTCGGCGAGCTGGAAGCCCTGACCGGCGTACGCCAGCCCACCCTGTCACAACAGTTGGGCATCCTGCGCGATGAAGGGCTGGTCGCCACCCGTCGGGAAGGCAAATACATTTTCTACGGGCTGGCCAGCCACGAAGTGATTCAAGTGATGAAGACCCTGTCCGGGCTGTATTGCGGCGCGGTCATAAAAAGTTGGGCGTGACGCCATCCGGCAGCGACCCTTGTGTGCATTGACTCAAAAAGGCAGTAGACAATGACCGAACAACACTGGGGACCCACCATCAGTGGCGATATCGTAGTCATCGGCGGCGGCTCGGCAGGCATCGGCCTGCTGGCCAGCCTGCTCAAGCGTGACCCGCACCTGAACATCACCCTCATCGAACCTAACGACTACCACTGCTACCAGCCGGCCTGGACCCTGGTCGGCGGCGGCGCCTACGACCTGCACAAGACCCGCCGGCCCCTGGCCGATGTGCTGCCCAATGGCGTCAGCTGGGTGCAGGCCGCCGTCAGCGAACTGCTTCCCGATGAAAACACCCTGGTGCTCGACAGCGGCCAGCGCGTCACGTGGAAGAACCTCATCGTCTGCCCTGGCCTGCGCCTGGCCTGGGAAAAAATCGAAGGCCTGCAGGACACCCTCGGCCAGCACGGTGTCACCTCCAACTACAGCTACGAGCACGCCGCGTACACCTGGCAGTTGGTGCAGCAACTCAAGGGTGGCAAGGCGTTGTTCACCCAGCCGGCGATGCCGATCAAATGTGCCGGCGCGCCGCAAAAAGCCCTGTACCTGTCCTGCGACCACTGGCTCAAGCAGGGCGATCTCAAACACATCGACGTCGAGTTCAACCTGGCCGGTGCGGCGTTGTTCGGTGTGCCAACCTTTGTGCCGCCGCTGATGAAGTACGTCGAAAAATACAACGCTCGCCTGGCGTTCAACTCCAACCTGGTGAAAGTCGACGGCCCGGCGCGCAAAGCCTGGTTTGAAGTCAAAGACGCCGAAGGCAACGCGACGGTCGAAGAGAAAACCTTCGACATGCTCCACGTCGTACCGCCGCAGTTGTCCCCGGACTTTATCCGCCAGAGCTCACTGGCCGACGCCGCCGGCTGGTGCGAAGTGAACCCCCATAGCCTGCAACACCTGCGCTACCCGCATATCTTCGGCCTGGGCGATGTGTGCGGCACCACCAACGCCAAGACGGCGGCAGCGGTGCGCAAGCAAATTGTGGTGGTGGCCGAAAACCTGCTGGCCCTGCGCAAGCAGGCACCTTTGCCGCTCAAATATGACGGCTATGGTTCCTGCCCACTGACGGTGGAGAAGGGCAAGGTGGTGCTGGCCGAGTTTGGTTACGGCGGCACGTTGCTGCCGACCTTTCCCCTCGACCCTACGCAAGCACGCCGTTCGATGTGGTTCCTCAAGGCCACGCTGCTGCCGTGGTTCTACTGGAATGGCATGCTCAAGGGCCGCGAGTGGCTGACCCGTCTGAGCAAGGTGGACTGAATGCTGCTGGCCAGTGTGTTGGGTGTATTGATGGGCCTGGTCATGGGCCTGACTGGCGCGGGCGGCGGCATCCTTGGGGTGCCGGCGCTGGTGCTGGGGCTGGGCTTGACCATGACCCAGGCCGCGCCGGTGTCGTTGCTGGCGGTGGGCGCAGCGGCAGCGGTTGGTGCCATTGATGGCTTGCGTCATGGCTTGGTGCGTTACCGCGCAGCGTTACTGATCGCCCTGCTCGGCGCGCTGTTTTCGCCGTTGGGCGTGTTTGTCGCCCACCAACTGTCGGAACCGGTGCTGATGGGGCTGTTCAGCGCGCTGATGGTGCTGGTGGCCTGGCGCATGCTGCAACGGGAAAAGCGCGAGGCTGGGCCGAGTGACCATGGTGCGGCGTCGTGGGGCCAGAAAAACTGCATGCTCAACCAGCAGACCGGTCGCCTGGCCTGGACCGCCAAATGCAGCGCCACCCTGGCGGCGTTGGGAGCCGTGACCGGCGCCGTTTCAGGTTTGCTGGGCGTGGGCGGCGGCTTCCTGATCGTGCCGGCGTTCAAGCAACTGACCGACGTGCAGATGCGCGGGATCGTCGCCACGTCGTTAATGGTGGTCAGCCTGCTGTCGCTGATCGGCGTGGCCGGTGCGTTTCATGCGGGCGTGAGCATCGAGCCGGTGGGCTGGGTGTTTATTGGTGCGAGCGTCGTCGGCATGTTGGCGGGAAGGCGGCTGTGTTCGGTGATCCCTGCGCGGGTGTTGCAAGTGGGGTTCGCCAGCCTGTGTGGAGTGGTGGCGATTGGGATGCTAGCCAGCGCGTTGCTCTGACGCTGTACCTGTGCACTGTCACGAAATCTTGTACTTGGTCAGGAACCTCCTCATTGAGCGCTGACACTCAGTGAACGGCCGCAAGCGCCGAAACGCGCTTTTGCCTGGATGATTCTTCGACTATGCACAGGCGCTTTATGACAATTACCGCAGCACATACGCATTTTTCGCTTCCCTTGGCAGCAGCTGAAAAACGGCCACCGCTTGTGGCCGATGACCTTGAACCGTCGTTGACGCCCCAGCGTCCCAGCCAGAATTTGCCATTACCCAACAGTCCTGTCTTCTCACTGGGCCATTTGGGCGGGGCATTATCCTGGCCAAATCCCTTGAGTGCAGATGAGCAGCGGCGTTTGCGCCTTGCGACGATGAATTACGCACACCCTCTGGGCGACCAGCCGCTGGTGATGCAAACCAAGGGTGGCGTACTGGAGTTCCTGCGGTATCGCCAGCCGCTGCCGGCAGAAGTGGGGAGCGACCCGGCCAAAATACTCGAAGCGCTGGTCAATTCCCCGCAAGGGCAACGGATGGGCAACGCGCTGCAGCAAACAATGCAGGGCATTGACAGCGAAAGCAGCGCGAGCGATTACCTACTGGCCGCTATCGCACTGCAGATGGACCCTGAGTCGATCACCGCACCCGATTGCAACAGCGTCGCCGGGTTTGATCTGGGCGGTGACACGCATGGGGGACACCACGCATCCACGGTGGTGGCTGGCTTGGCCGAACATTTGAGTCGTACTGGCAAAACCAGCGCTGCACTGGCAAGTGTCGGCGCGTACCTGTTGCTGGCCAAGTCGGCGCCGCAATTTCTGATCAAAGACATTCCTGCGACGGTGAAAGTCGGCAGCCAGGCATGGGCCAGCCTGGCGATTGCGGCGATGACGATTGAGGCGCAGACGCCGGGCAAAGTCCCCGGCATGACGTTTGCCCAGGTCATGAGCGAGGCACAAGAAGCACGGCGGGTTGACCCAGGAGTTACCCAAGCGGCAGAGACGGTGGCATTGCTGGACTGGGCCGTGGCCAGTGGCGTTCTCACAAAAAGACAGAATGGCGACTATCCACCCGCGCAACTTGAATCGGCAAGGGCCGCATTCAACGCGCAGTTGGACACCCGGCTCACTGCCTCCCACGCACTGGATAAGGCATTGCCCACGCGAAAAGAGATCGCCCTGACCAAGCTCAAGGAGCGATTTGGCGACCTTGGCGCGTTTTTCGAAGAAAAAGTATTTGCTGTTGATCAGCACTACGTAAAGATTGAAGGGGGAGGGATTTCGCTCTTGGATGTCGCCATGGACGACTGGCTGGAGTCCCGGCCTTTCAAGGCGCACGAACCCAGCAGCTCGCTCAAGGGCAACGACCTGCAAAGGGTACTAACGGGTTTGAACGCCAATCGACAATTTGGCGTGCCGGCAGAATTCGAACGGCAGTTCAGCCGTGCAATGGAGGAAAAAAAGGCCGCCGTCAATACAACGGTCAGGCACATGATCTCGCAACTGCCCTTACAGGATCGCAAGCATTTCGAGTTTGGAAAAGTCAGTTTTTTCCAGAAAGGCTCATACGTCATGGATGGGCATTTCAATAATACGTATGCTCAAAATGAACCGGGGCTGCTGGTCAAAACCGAGCTGCAAGGCACGTCGCACGCCTACGTCATCGACTTCAATAAAGGCACGATTGAAAAGACGAGCCTTTACAATACAAAGGTTAAGGAAGACAGGGATGGCAACAAGGTTTCGACGACCAAACTATTCACGCCCAGCCATAAAGCCGATGATCTGGGACGTGGGCGACCGCTGAATAACGCGCCTTGGGATAGCTTTACCAGCGCTCGATCCCATGGGATTGCCACGGCGTTTGTCGAACACTTGGACCTCGACGATCCCGCTATCAAACAGCAGGCCCGTGGGCAAACCGCCTTGGACAAGGCGAACGCACAGTTGAGCGAGTTTTTGTTGAACCTGATCCCGTTCAGGTCCGCCATTGTCAATTTTCAGAACGGGCAGTATGGCGCGGGTGCTTTTGACCTCTTGCTGGATGTATTCGGTTTTCTTACCGCCGGCACCGCCACCGCAGGAAAGTTGCTCAAGGTCGGCCGTTCTGCGTTGTCTGCCGGGGCCAAGGCATTGCGGGCGGTCAAGGTCATCGGCGTGGCGACCATTGACGTACTCAACCCCGTCGGCGGGGTGGGCGATTTGCCCAGGTTGGTGGGTAGCGCTGGTCTTTATGTATTGTCCAAAGGCCTCAAGGCCGTCAACAAGCTCAGGGGCGCCACCGGCAGTTATGACGTGTTGAAGGCGATCAGCAAACAGTACGAAGCCGCCGCAACGGGCACCGTGAAGGTGGCAGGCCAGACGGTGGAAGGGGCCGCGGTGCTCAAGGGTGGCAAGTGGTATGCATTCGATGCCGACGCGATGCGGCCTTATGGCGGCCCGCTCGATGAGTTCAAGGCCGCAACCCAGGCTGTCGACGGTGAGGTGGACACTGCGAGCTTCGATGGGCCAAGTGAGTTGAGCCATGAGCTGTTCGGGCACTTCAAAGTGCCTGAATCCAAAATCGCAGGGCTCACACGCAACAGCCAGGGCGTATATGTGGCAGCCGATGGGCACTCCTCGCACATACGCCATACCGACAGCAACGGTGACACAGCGGTGTATGAGGTGCGCCAGGTGTCTCGCACGGAAGAGGGCGTCGTGCAGGCCCGGGTTTATCACAACAACCGGCAAACCGAGTTGTTGGTCCAGCATGTACAAGGCGACGAATGGCAACGCCTGGGTGCACCCGGCGGCGGGCAGATCACTGCTGAGCTCTTGAAGGCCTGGGAGGCCTTGTCGCCGCAGGAGCAGATTAGGCTGACCCGAAAGGGCTTTGCCAAGCAGAATAAACTCACACAGAAAACCTTTGAGTTTTTCGTAAAGCCAGACGGTCAGTTAACCGATAGCGGCGTGCTCGTGCGTGATCGCCCTGCCAACGCATTCACCGCAAAGGTGACCGAAACGCATGTGCGTGAGTGGAAAAACATGACCCAGGCGCAGCGTGACGAAATGACCCAGGAAGGGTTTGCTGTTCTTCATAACCTTCGGCCGGGTACTTTCAAAACGTATGCGCGCAAGGACGGTACCCTGATGACCCGCGGGGAAACGCTGATCAACTCCTCTGTTCCCACCAAAAGTAACCAGATTACCGATGATCATTTACGCCAGTGGGATGAGCTTTTCAGGCAACCAGGCAACTCATTGACGTCAGCGCAGTTCGTGAGCCAGCACGGGCTCAGCCAACGTAGCTGGGCGCAGTACGTCAACGCGGATGGCTCGTTGAAGGGGGCGGGCGCGCAGCGTCTGGAACGCGCACTGCAAAGCGCCGCACGGGCGTCCGCTGTTCAGGCCCAGACCCCCATGGCCGATCATTTGCGCGCTTGGCAGGCGTTATCATTGGAGCAGCAGCAAAGCCTTACCCCCGCAGGCTTCGCCCGGCAGCAACATCTGCACCCGAAAGTGTTCAATCGCTATGTAAAACCAGATGGTCAGTTGACCGCTATCGGCGTGGCGGTGCGCGACCGTGCACCCAATACGCCATTTTATACCGTGACTGAAACCCATATCCGTGATTGGCAAGACATGCCACAGACGGAGCGTGACGAAATGACGCTCGAGGGGTTTGCCGAGCTTTATCACGTTAATCCAGGCTCATTCAAAACCCATGTGCGGCGAGACGGTACATTGGGGCCGGTCGGTAGAGAACTGATGGACAGGGTGGTCGGTATTGCCCCTAACAAGATTACCGACGACCACCTTCGCCAGTGGAAAGCCTATTTCGAGGACCCGAATAATGCGATCACGCAAGCGCAGTTCACAAGCGAGAACGGGCTCCATCCAGGCACTTGGAGAGACTGGGTCAACGCTGATGGTTCCTTGAAAACGACCGCCAGCGAACGCCTTGAGCGCGCCGCACTGGGCCCGATCACCCATGTTCCGAGGGCGCGCATGGAGTTGATCACGGCTGGGCATTTGCGCGAGTGGGAGGCGTTGCCGCCCGCGCAGCAACAAAGCCTTACACGCAGGGGCTTTGCTCGCCAGAAACATCTATCCCCGAGAACCTTTGAGTATTACGTGCAGCCTGACGGCAAACTGAGCCCTGCCGGTGTGACGGTGCGCGACCGCTCTGCCAACATGGTGGCGGGCAGGGTGACCGAAACGCATATCGATAGGTGGCAAAAGCTGACTCAGCAGGCGCGTGAGACCATGACCATGGAGGGGTTCGCCGTTCAGCATAACCTGAGTGTGCATTCGTTCAGAGCGTATGTCCGTCCTGATGGTGGCCTGTCGGCGGCCGGCGAAGCCCTGATGAAGAATGTAACCGATGGCGGCTATCGCAGGATTACCGGTGACCTTTTGCGTCAGTGGCAAGCGCTTGCCGAGAGCGCAGACAACTCCGTCACGCAGGCGCAGTTTGTGCAACAGCACAGGCTTAGTCCAGACCTTTGGAGTAAGTACGTGAGAGCGGACGGCTCGTTTACAGCGATCGCCTCGCAACGTTTCAGACGGTTACAGCAAGGCACCGGGCCGCGCCCCGTTCCTGAGCAATCGATTACAGAAAGTCCACGAAAACGCCCCGCATCAGAGCCCTTGGACCCGCCACCATCAAAGGTCGGCGCCGGCACAACGCAAGGCCTGGAGGCCCCAGCCCCCGCTGCGACAGTTCCGCCCGTGGTGATCAAGGTTGAACCCAGCGATTTCCCGACATTGCCTCGTCATCAGATCGACAACACGCTGCCGATTCTGCAGGACCCGGTGAACCCCAGAATCAGCTTGACCCAATCACTCGAAGGCCCGATCGATGACATCCGCATCTCCCACTGGAATGGCGTGCTCGATGGGCTTGATAGCCCGACTAAGGCGAGGGTTTCAGCACAGATCAAGGCGTCGATCAAAGACTGGCTGCGCACCGAAGGCCAGCATCAGACCCGATTTGACGATGCCCTGGAGGTGGTCACGCCGTTGGACGATGGGGGGCCGGCTCGCGGCGCTTCGGTATGGGCGCGGCGCGATATCCCCCAATTTGAAGTGCTTGGCCCTTATGCAGGCAAATACCATGCAGACGAAGCGTCACTGTTCGAGGAGCAGCGCAAGCAAGGTTCGCGGGCTGTAATGACTTACCTGTTCGGTACGCGCTCGGGTACCCGGACGGTGAGCGGCCTGCACACTGGCAACACCCTGAGCCTGATCAATACCTCGCAACTGGGCGAGGGGCCTGCGTGGATGTCCAACAATGTCGTGTCCATCGCGGTCGGGAAAAACCTGACGTTCTATGTGGCGCTCAAGGACATCAAGAGAGGCGAGGAGCTACTGCTGGACTATGGACCGTTCTATAAGCCGGTGCCTGATATAGCGATCAAGCCGGACCCTGATCGCTGAGTTCAAGCGCTGGGCATGTAGCCCGAACGAAGGGGCAAGACAAATGATCCCAGGCAGTGGACCCCATTTGACTGTGCCCCATTGACGATCAATTGCGTCCTCAAGATGGCAACATGAACGCCTCTCAGGTTACTGTTCCTCTGTGTAACGGATTCACCGGCCTTGCACCCCGGCTTACCAAGGTCACCGAATGGATAAATACACCCCCCACACCTGGCAACCCCACGAGCGGCCGAGCCTGCCTGGCTCGCCGTCGACGCCGCTGCATCCTACGCGTAAGCGCTGGCTCTTCGCGATGGTCGGCGTGCTGGTGGCAATCACCGGTGGCTTGGGTAACGCCCTGGTCATCGCCAACCTGCAATACCTGCAAGGCGCCCTGGGCGCGACCACCGCGGAAATGGCCTGGCTGCCTGCCGCTTATGTAATGACCAATGTGTGCATGAACCTGCTGCTGGTGAAGTTTCGTCAGCAGTTCGGCCTGCGCGCGTTTACCGAGGTGTTCCTGGTGCTCTATGCGCTGGTGACCTTCGGCCACTTGTTCGTCAATGACCTCAGTTCGGCTATTGCGGTACGGGCCGCCCATGGCATGGTGGGTGCGGCGCTGAGTTCGTTGGGCTTGTACTACATGATCCAGGCATTCCCGGCCAAGTGGCGGTTGAAAGCTTTGGTGTTGGGGCTGGGTACCGCGCAATTGGCGCTGCCCCTGGCGCGGCTGTTTTCTGAAGACTTGCTGCAAATCGCTGAATGGCGCGGGCTGTATTTGTTCGAACTGGGCCTGGCGCTGATCTGCCTGGGCTGCGTGTTCCTGCTCAAGCTGCCGCCGGGCGATCGCTTCAAGACCTTTGAAAAGCTCGACTTTCTCACCTTCGCCATCCTCGCCAGCGGCGTGGCGTTGCTCTGTGCGGTGCTGTCCCTGGGGCGTATTGACTGGTGGCTGGAAGCGCCGTGGATCGGCGTGGCCTCGGCCTGTTCCCTGGTACTGATCATGGCGGGGCTCGCCATCGAGCATAACCGCAGCAACCCGATGCTGATGACGCGCTGGCTGGGCAGCGGCGTGATGATCCGCCTGGCGTTGGCGGTGGTGCTGATTCGCATGGTGCTGTCCGAGCAATCCACCGGTGCGGTGGGGTTCATGCAGATGTTGAATATGAGCTACCAGCAGATGCACACCCTGTACGTGGTGATGCTGGCCGGGGCGATTGCCGGGCTGGTGGTCAGCGCGCTGACGATCAACCCGGCGCATTTGCTGATGCCGCTGATCATTTCCCTGGCGCTGATGGCGACCGGTTCGGTGATGGACAGTTTTTCCAGCAACCTGACCCGCCCGCAGAACCTCTATATCAGCCAGTTCCTGCTAGGCTTCGGCGGTACGTTCTTCCTGGGGCCGACCATGGTGCTGGGCACCAAAAACGTACTGACCAACCCGCGCAACCTGGTGAGCTTCTCGGTGATGTTCGGGATCTGCCAGAACCTCGGCGGCCTGATCGGTGCGGCGTTGCTGGGCACTTTCCAGATCGTGCGCGAGAAGTACCATTCGAGCATGATCGTCGAGCACCTGACCCTGATCGACCCGCTTGTGGCGGCGCGGGTGCAGAGTGGTGGGGCGGCCTATGGCAAGATCGTCGCTGACCCGGAACTGCGCAACCTCATGGGCATCCGCAGCCTGGCCACGGCGGCCACCCGCGAGGCGAACGTCATGGCTTACAACGATGTCTTCATGCTGATCGCGATTATCGCGATCCTGACCATGCTGTGGATCTTCACCCGCAGTCTGTGGTTGATGAGCACCACCAAGGCAATTCCTCCTGTTCAACCCAGCGGCGCAACTTCATGACTGAACCTTCAACCACCACCACGACCGCCATCGCCGCCACGCCGGAAGGCAGCACGCCCCCGGGCGCAGTGCCTACCCAATTGCGGCCCTTGCGCGTGCGCATCATCTCGTCCCTGGGCTTTGCCGCCATCGCCATCATCGGTGTGCTGATCGTGCTGTACGCCTGGCAACTGCCGCCGTTCAGCAGCGCGGTGGAAACCACCGAGAACGCTTTGGTGCGTGGGCAGGTGACGATTATCGGCCCGCAGCTCAGCGGTTATGTGTTCGAAGTGCCGGTGCAGGACTTCCAGTACGTCAAGACCGGCGACTTGCTGGTGCGCCTGGATGACCGTATCTACAAGCAACGCCTCGACCAGGCCCTGGCGCAACTGGCGGTGCAGAAGGCCTCGTTGGCCAACGTGGTGCAGCAACGCAACAGCGCCGAAGCGACCATCAAGCTGCGCCAGGCCGCGTTGGTCGACAGCCAGGCCCAGGCACGCAAGAGCACTGCGGATTTGCGCCGCAATGAAGAGTTGATCAGTGACGGTTCGGTCTCCAAACGCGAACTGGACGTGACCCGTGCCGCCAACGCACAGACCATCGCTGCCGTGGCCCAGGCCCAGGCCAGCCTGGAAATCGCGCGCCAGGATCTGCAGACGGTGATCGTCAACCGCGGCTCCCTGGAGGCAGCTGTCGCGAGCGCCGAGGCGGCGGTGGAACTGGCGCGCATCGACCTGTCCAATACACGCATCACGGCGCCACGGGATGGTCAGCTCGGGCAGATCGGCGTGCGCCTGGGCGCCTACGTCAATTCCGGCGCGCAACTGATGGCCCTGGTGCCCAAGCAGTTGTGGGTGATTGCCAATATGAAAGAAACCCAGATGGACAATGTGCAGGTCGGCCAGCCGGTGACGTTCACCGTGGATGCGCTGAACCACCGCAAATTCCATGGCACGGTGCAGCATATTTCCCCGGCCACCGGTTCTGAGTTCAGCCTGTTGCAGGCGGACAACGCCACCGGCAACTTCGTCAAGATCGCCCAGCGGGTGCCGGTGCGCATCATCGTGGACCCGGACCAGGCCGAGAGTGAGCGCTTGCGGCCGGGGTTGTCGGTGGTGGTGAGTATCGATACTGCCGGGCGCCTTAAGAATTCACCGCCCTGACATTTGGCATGTATTTCAGGTTCAGATTGAGGTGGGTTGACTGGCCTTGTTCCAGCAATTTCAGGCCAGGCTTGCCCGCCAGGTGATGGGCATTCACCGGATGACTCACCGGCTCGATGCAGAAAAATTCCAACCCCGGCGGGCAGTACAGCAGGAAGTAATCGGCGCCGCTGGCCTGGCATTCGAGGCGGTAGCCAAGCTCCGGTTGTTCGATCAAGCAGTGCCCATCCCAGCCGCAAAAGGCGTTGTCCACCAGCCCCTCTGGCAACCCTTTGAGTTGCCTGAAATCCCAGGTCTCGGGAACCGGTGCCAACGCGGTGGGCAGCTTGGCTGCATCACTCATCCACACTTGCCTAGCCTTGGCCTGCAGCCGCGTACCCGGCCGGCGCGGCAAGTACGGATGCAAGCCCAGCCCATGCCAGGCGGGTTGCTTGGCCAGGTGAGTCACACACAATTGGATATTCAACTCACCGTTGTTCAAGCGAAACCGCTGGCGGGCGTGATAGGCGAAGGGCGTTTCGCAGCGCAGCTCCAACGCCACTTCATGTTCTGACTGGCTTGTCACCTCCCATGCCTGCTGCCAGGCCGAACCGTGAATCGGAAAAGGGTCAGTGAGGCTATTGGGTGCCAGTGCCAGCCAGCCACCGGGGTTGTCGAAGCCGCCGTGGGCGATGCGGTTGGACCAGGGCGCTAATGGATAGCAGCCCAGCTTGCCCGGCAGCCCGGTATTGATCGCGTGCTCGTCGCTGTGCCGCAACAGCGGTTGCCCGGTGGCGCGTACCGTCCAGTTGACGAGGCTGCCGCCGAGGGCGGGGGCGAGCACCAGATGGGTGAGTTGATCCGAAAGCTCAATCACGATTGACCTGCCTAGTGAAGTCAAAACAAACACTGAGGATTCAACTGTGGGAGCTGGCTTGCCTGCGATAGCGGTGTATCAGTCATGAATGCGTTGACTGACAGATCGCTATCGCAGGCAAGCCAGCTCCCACATTGGTTCGCCTTTACAGCACCAAGTGGGGCAACCACAGCGACAACGCCGGAACGTAGGTCACCGCAATCAGCACCAAGAACAACACCGCATAAAACGGCAGCAGGGCCTTTACGGTTTTCTCGATACTGGTCTTGCCCACCGCCGCGCCGACGAACAGCACTGCGCCCACCGGCGGTGTAATCAGACCGATGCCGAGGTTCACCAGCATGATCATGCCGAAGTGGACCGGGTCGACGCCGATGCCCAGGATCACCGGCATCAGGATAGGCGTGAGGATCAGAATCAGCGGCGCCATGTCCATCACCGTGCCGAGCAACAACAGCATGACGTTGATGCACATCAGGATCACGTAGCGGTTGTCCGACAGGGTCAGGAACAGCGTGGTGATCTTCGCCGGGATCTGCATCAGGGTCATGATGTAGCCGAAGCTGGCGGCGAAAGCGATCAGGATCATCACGATGGAAATGGTGCGCACCGTGCGATGCATCAGCTTGGGCAGCTCGCGCCATTTGTAGTCGCGGTAGATGAACATGGTCACGAAGAATGCCCACAACACCGCAATCGCCGCCGACTCGGTGGCGGTGAAGATGCCCGACAGGATGCCGCCGAGGATGATCACCATGGCCATCAAGCCCCAGAGCGCTTCGGCGGCGATCTTCAGCGCCTGCTTCAAGGGGATGACTTCGCCTTTGGGGTAGTCGCGCTTTTTCGCGAAGATCAGGCAGAGCACCATCAGGCACGCGCTCATTAACAGGCCCGGCACCACACCGGCCATGAACAGCGAGGCGATGGAGACGGTACCGCCTGCCGCCAGGGAGTACAGCACCGAGTTATGGCTGGGCGGCGTCAGCAGCGCCTGCACCGAACCGCTGACGGTCACTGCGGTGGCGAATTCGCGCGGATAACCCCGCCGTTCCATTTCCGGAATCAGCACCGAACCGACCGAGGCGGTATCGGCCACGGATGAGCCGGAAATCGCGCCAAAAAACGTCGAAGCCATGATATTGACCAGGGACAACCCACCACGCACAAAGCCCACCAGCACCCCGGCAAAGGCCACCAGGCGCCGCGACATACCGCCCTCGGCCATGATCGCCCCGGCCAGCACGAAGAACGGAATCGCCATCAGCGAAAACTTGTTCACCCCACCGGCAATCTGAATCATCAGGGCCTGGAACGGGATGTCGATCCACCACGCGCCAATCAGCGCCGACAGCCCCAATGCATAGGCCACCGGCATACCGATCAGAATCAATGCAACAAAGCTGCCCAACAGAATCAATGCGTCCATATCAGGCGGCCCCTTCGTTTTCTTCAACCAGGTCGAAACGCACCACCTTGCGGTTGCTCTGGTCACCGAGCAGCAGCTTTTCGACCACGAATACCAGGGTCAGCACGCCGCCAATCGGGATCGGCATGTAGGTAATGCCCACGCGCAGGGTGGGGATGGCGCTTATGAATTGGTTCCAGGTGGACAGGCACAGCTTGGTGCCCCAAATCGTCATGAACACGCAGATGGTGCCCATCAGCAGTTGCGAGAGGATGCCGACGAGGCGGCGTTGGACAGGCGGCAAGCGGTCAGTGATCATCGCCACCGACATGTGCGCACCGGCACGATAACTGGCAGCGGCGCCGATAAAGGTGAACACCAGCATCAGCAGGATGGCGGTGGGCTCCGGCCAGCTGGAACCGGTGCCGAGGGCGTAGCGGGTGAAGATACCCCAGGGAATGATCAAGGCGACCCCCAGGACGGAAAGGCCGGCGACCCAGATGCAGGTCATGTAAAGGCGGTCATTGAAGCGCAGCAGTAAAGTCTTCATGGCGTTCACCGTGACCGGGCGCGTCGATGCCGACCGCGCCGGGCCTTATGCAGGGGCAGGGGAGGTTATTGAACCGCGTCGATGCGCTTGATCATGTCCGCATACGGCGCACCGTACTTGGCACGCACCGCAGCAGTGGCCTCATAGAATGGCTTTTTGTCGACGGTGATGAACTCCACGCCGGCCTGCTTGAGTTTCTCTTCACTGCTGGCGGACTTGGCGTCCCAGAGCACGCGCTCATCAGCCTGGGCGGCCTTGGCGGCGGCCTTGACCATGTCCTGCTGGGCGGGGTCGAGCTTGTTCCAGGTGATTTTCGACATCACGATGGGTTCAGGCAGGATCAGGTGTTCGGTGAGGGTGTAGTACTTGGCGTTCTGGAAGTGGTTGTGTTCCAGCAAGGTCGGCGGGTTGTTTTCCGCGCCGTCGATGACCCCGGTCTGCAGGGCGCTGAAGATCTCGCCGGTGTCCATGGCAATGCCGTTGGCGCCCATGGCGTTGAAGGCTTCGATGAAAATCGGGTTGCCTTGCACGCGGATCTTCATGCCCTTGAGGTCTTCGATCTTGCGCACCGGTTTCTTGGTATAGAGATTGCGCGTGCCGCCATCCATCCAGGCCAGGGCCACCAGGCCGAACTCGGAGTTGGTGATCTTGGCGAGGATCTCGTCGCCGATCTCGCCATCGATGACCTTGCGCATATGCGCCTGGTCGCGGAATACGAACGGCAGGTTGAACACGTTCACGTCCGGCACCACCGGGCCGACGATGCCGAGGCTGACGCGGGTCATTTGCACGGCGCCGACCTGGGCCTGTTCGACCACTTCCTTCTCGGAGCCCAGCACACCGCCGGGGAAGTACTTGAAGGTCAGCTCGCCGTTGCTCGCCTTGGTCAGGGCCTTGCCCATGTTCTCTTCGGCGACCACGGTGGGGTAGCCAGCGGGGTGGATGTCGGCGAACTTGATTTCCAGCGCGTGGGCGGCGCTGCTGAGGGTGAAGATTGCAGCGGCGAGCAAGGTGCGTTTGAAGTCCATGGAAGTCACTCCTGTCTTGTTATTGTTGTATTCAAGGCACAGCGATTAAACGATGAAGCGGGGTTCGGGCAGTCCTTGGACGCCGGGGTTGAGGGCGAACACGCCACCGGACAGCGACTGTTCACTCGGGTCGTCGCGGATGGAGGTGACGTACAGAGTGTCCAGGCGGCTGCCACCGAAGGCGCACATGGTGGGTTTTTTCACGGGCACGCTCAGGGAGCGGTCCAGGCGACCGTCCGGGGTGAAACGGTGAACCAACCCGGCGTCGTTGGCGCAGATCCAGTAACCGCCCTCGGCGTCCACGGCTGCACCGTCGGGACGTCCGAGGAAGTCGTTCATATCAATGAACAGGCGGCGATTGGACGGCGTGCCGGTCTCGATGTTGTAGTCGAACGCCCAGACCTTTTGCACCTTCGGGTGCGAATCGGAAGCGTACATCGTGCGACCATCGGGGCTGAAGGCCAGGCCGTTGAGGGTGATGAACCCCTCCAGTAGCGCGTGGGGCGCAGCCCCGGACCCATAGCGATAAAGGACGCCCTCGGCGGCGTTCAAGCCCATGTCCAGCACCATGCTGCCGGCCCAGAAACGGCCCTGGCGATCGCAGCGGCCATCGTTCAAACGCATGTCCGGGCGTGAATGTTCGATGCTGGCCAGCGGCGTGGTGTCGAGGCTGCCGTCGTTGTGGGGCGTGAGTTGGAAGAAGCCGGTTTGCATGCCGGCGACCCAATTGCCTGCTTGGGTGCGCGCAATACAGGCGAGCATCTCTGGGGCTTTCCACGCTGCCAGATGGCCGGTGGCGGCGCTCCAGCGTTGCAAGCCACCGTTGGGGATATCCACCCAATACAGGGCATTTTCTTCCGCTACCCACACCGGGCATTCGCCCACGGCATTGCGGGCATCGACAATCAGTTCAGCAGTCATGGTCATTCCCTTGGGTTGCTGGGCACTCAGTCACCGAACGGCCCCGCAGCGCAGAACGCACCGCCCTGGTAGACCTTGGCCGGGTCATCGGCGGCCACGGGCGGTTGGGCTTCGACCTGGGCGCGGAACACTTCGGAGCTGTCCTTGGGGGTAAAGCCCAGGTGCGCGGCGTAGCGGTTGTCCCACCAGGTGTCGAGGTTGGCCGACATGCCGTACACCACGGTATGGCCGACGTTGGGCGTGTACAGCGCGCGTTCGAGCAGTTGGGTCAGGTCGTCGAAACTCAGCCAGGTGTGCATCATCCTGCGGTTCTGCGGTTGCGGGAACGATGAGCCGATACGGATGCTCACGGTCTCGATGCCATAACGGTCGAAGTAGAAACTGGCCATGTCTTCGCCGTAGGACTTGGACAGGCCGTAGTAACTGTCCGGGCGGCGCGGGGAATGGGCGTCGAGTTGCTCGCCCTGTTTGTAGAAACCAATCACGTGATTGGAACTGGCGAAGATCACCCGCTTGACCCCGTGGCGGCGGGCGGCTTCGTAGATATGGAAAATGCCACTGATGTTCGCGCCCAGTACCTCTTCGAACGAGCGCTCCACCGAAACGCCGCCAAAGTGCAGGATGGCGTCGACGCCCTCTACCAACTGATGCACGGCGTGTTTGTCGGCCAGGTCGCAGGTGTGTACCTCTTCGCGAGCGTCGGTGGCGGGGGCCATTTCAGCGATATCCGAAAGGCGCAGCACCTGGGCATAAGGACGCATGCGTTCACGCAGGACTTTGCCCAGGCCGCCGGCGGCACCAGTGAGCAACAGACGGTTGAAGGGAGCGGGTGTGGTGGTGGTCATGGGCCTTCCAGATTTTTGTTGTAGGTTGTCGTATGACTATAGGGAAATAGTGTTAGGGATTACTGGTGTTGTCAACGTCCTTCCAGGCACATGAGATCAAAGGTGGGGGCTGGCAAGCCAGCTCCCACATGGATGTGTGGCACCTTTGAGATCGAGTTCGACTCTTGAACCTACAACAACGAAATCGGATAGCTGATAAAAATCCGGTTCTCATCGAACTCGTTATTGCTGAAATCCCGACGCATGGTCGAGTTGCGCCACTTCACATTGAGGTTCTTCAGCGCACCGCTCTGCACCGTGTAGGCCAACTCCGACTCACGTCCCCACTCCTTGCCGTCGGTGATCGCCCCGGTATGTACATTGCTGCCGCTGATATAGCGGTTCATCAGGGTGAGCCCAGGAACGCCGAGCACCACAAAGTTGAAGTCGTGGCGCACCTGCCAGGACTTTTCCTTGGCGTTGTCGTAGCTGGCGTTGTAGCTGTCGTTGGCCAGAGTGCCGCCGCTGGTGCCGTTGATGCGCATCCAGGCGCTGTCGCCGCTGAGTTTTTGCAGGCCAACATAGAAGGTATGGCCGTTGTATCTGGCCGAGAGCAGGGCGAACAGGGTCTTGTTATCGAGGTCGCCGGCCAGGGCGCTGCCGTCTTCCTTGCCGTTGAAGAACCCGAGGTTGGCGCCCAGGGTCCAGTCTCCCAGCGGCTGGCTGTGGGTGAGGTTGAGGTACTGCTGTTGATAGATATCAGTCAGTTCGGCGTACCACAGGCCGACCTGGGTACGTTTGTCGTTGAAAGTGTATTCGCCGCCGCCGAAGTTGAAACGGTCCGAAGTGAACGCGGCTTTGCCGTTCATGAACATGTCTTCCATGCTCGCGTCGTTGCGTGGGCTGTTGCCGCGAAACTGGCCACCGTAGAGCGTCAGGCCGGCGATTTCATTGGAGGTGACCTGGCCGCCACGAAAGGTCTGGGGCAGGGAGCGGCCATCATCGGAACGCAAGATCGGCAGCACCGGCATCCATTCGCCAACCTTCAACTCGGTCTTCGACAGCCTGGTTTTCAGCGCGACACCCAGACGCCCGAAATTGTCGGCGGGGCGGCCATCGTCATGCACCGGCAACAGTTGGGTGCCGGCGGTGCCTTTGCCGCCATCAAGCTTTTGCGAATACAGGCCCAGCACGTCAATCCCGAAACCGACCGTGCCCTGGGTAAAGCCGGACTTGGCATCAAGGATAAAATTCTGCGTCCACTCTTCGGCCTTGCCCTGGGGGTTGGTCGGGTTGGTGAAGTTGCGATTGAAGTAGGCATTACGCAGGTTGAGCGTGGCCTTGGCGTCGTCGATAAAGCCTTCGGCGTTGGCACCCAGCGGCAGGGTGACGGCCAGGCTGCCGAGGCCGAGAAGGCCCAGGCGCGTGCAGGAATGACGGGCGGATTGACTCACAGTGAGGCTCCCTTTGTTTTGTTGTTTTTATTATTTGTTATACGTCGTCGTACAACATGGGGCGCGATATTTGCGAGGTTTTGAGGGCGTGTCAAGCAGAAGTTATACGATGACTTGGGTGAAACGATTCAACTGATGGGGGGGCTCCCACATTGATTGCATTGCACAAGACTTTTCAGCCAGCCATGACCATCGGCGGCAGGGTGCCAAGCAGGGAAACCGCAGCCACTGCTGCAATGCCCAACAGCCACTCCATCATCACACTGGCTCTCAAACTGCCCAGGCGTTGTTCGCAGCGCTTGATACGCAACCGGTTCAACAGCGCCAACCCCAGCATGCCCAGCACCAGCCCCACCTTGATCAGCAGGATCAAGGCGAAGCCCTCGAACAGCGGCGTGGGCCACAGTTGCCCGGTGAGCACGCGCACGTTGATCAGACCGGTTACCAGCAGGCCGCCGACCAGGCCATATCCCACACCGCTGAAGCGCCGCAGAATCGGCTCCAGGTGGTGGTCTTGCGCCTGCCGGAGGATCAGCACCAACACCAGCAACCCACCGAGCCAGGCCCCAACGCACAGCAGGTGCACTACCTGGTTGAGAATCAGCAACTGCCCACTCAGCCCGTCGAGCATGGCGCCATGGCCTACGGGGGCCAGGGTCGCCAGCAGCAGGGCGAGCAGCGGTAAGCGCAAGGCCGGCCAGGGCTTGATCAGCACGGTCACCAGCAGCAGATTCAGCAGCAGATGCCAGGCCCATACCTGGCCAAAAAAGGTCTTGCCCAGCACCAACTGCACCGTGGCCGGTTGCAGCGCCGAGTCCCAACTGCCGGCCATGCTGGCGGTGATCAACAGCAGCCACACAACCCCGGTGAACAGCCCCAAGCCGGCCAGGCCACGGGTGATGCGCAGCAATTGCCGGTCCAGTGTCGGCTGCACATGAGCGCCGAGCAGCCAGGGCCTGAATACCCAAGCCCCGAACATCAGCAACACGACGCAAAAGTGCAGGAAGCGGCACAGCACCAGCAGGGTTGCCATGGGTTATTGGCCGACCTTGAAGCTGTAAGTGCCTTCGCTTTTGTGAGTGTCGACGGACACCGCATGCCATTCGACTTTATAGGTGCCGTTTGCCAGCGCAGCGGCAGGCGTGACCACCAGGGTCTTCTTGTCGGCGTCCGGAGTTTCCAGGCCCTTGATGGCGATTTCGGTGCCGTCCTTGCTCAGGGAGACCTTGGTGAAGGTGGCTTCGACGCCTTCGCTGAAGGTCAGGCGCAGGTCTTTGGGTGCGGCGACTTTGCTGTCAGCCGCAGGCTCCGCGCTCTTGAGGTGGGCGTGGGCAAATGCCGTGGAGGCGCCCAGCAGGGCAGTGAACAGGACAGCAGCGGTCAGGGACTTCTTGAGCAACATTGTTCAATACCGATCAGAGGATAGGAGCCGGCAGTGTACGAAGTTTCGGCTTGGCCTGTCGCCCCGATCTAGAGCCGGTGGTAGTCTTTAGGCCGTGTTGTTGTCAGGGAGCCCATATGGGCAATCACAAGATCGGAATTCGTCGGGTCAACGTCGAGAAAATCCTGCTGGCGGCGGAGAAGGTCTTCGCCAACAAAGGCTATGGCAGCACCGCCATGGCCGACATCGCCGAAGAAGCGCAACTGCCGCGCTCCAACCTGCATTACTACTTCACCACCAAAAGCGAGCTGTACAGCGCGGTACTGTTCGACCTGCTGGAGTTGTGGAAGCAGGACGCCCTGAGCTTTGAAACCTTCGACGACCCTCGGGTGGTGCTCAGCAGCTACATCCGCGCCAAGATGCAGCGCTCGCGCACGCGCCCATATGGCTCCAAGGTCTGGGCCAATGAAATCATCCACGGCGCGCCCACACTCGGCGAGGCCCTGGATGAAAGCCTGTACGACTGGGCCAAGATGAAGGAAGCGAAGATTCGCCAATGGGTGCAAGACAAACGCATCCTGCCGGTGGAGCCCTCGAGCTTGCTGTACATGATCTGGGCCTCGACCCAGCACTACGCCGACTTCGATCACCAAGTGAAGATTCTGAATGATCACCAGCCGTTGTCGGACAGGCAGTTCGAGCAGGCCATTCAGACCGTGACCGGTGTGATTTTGCGCGGGATTGGGTTGGAGCCTTGAGCCTTGTAGTGAGGCTCAAGGCCCTATCGCAGCATAGGTATCTACATAACTCTGTTAGCTCAACGGTAACCACGATGCGAAGCGAGCCGCTCTTGATCTTGATCTGCTTTTGATCTTAGGCGCCCCGTTAAACCACGCTGGCCGGAATTCGA
>NZ_WJZM01000065.1:0-33947 GCF_021609545.1 Pseudomonas sp. PA-1-6B | reverse complement strand
TGAGGACCAGGGTGTGGCCGTCGGCGCGGTGTTCGAAGGTGTAGAGCAGGCCTTCTTCGGCGGCGAGGCGGGCGATGAAGTCGAGGTCGGTTTCGCCGGCCTGCACGCAGTATTCGCGGGGTTGGTGCTCGAAGCAGATTTCGCTGCGGATGTCGGTCAACTTATGCTCGGCCAGCATGCTGGTGATGATGTCGGGCACGGTCTGGGCCTGGAAGATGCGCCAGTTGGAGCGCAGGTTGAAACGCGCCAGGGTCGGCTCGACTACGGCGGTGTAGCGGGTGCGGCGAAAGCCGGTGTCGCCCTGTTGGAACAGGCTGACCAGGCCGTGGACGTAGCGCACCGGGGTGTCCTCGCGCCAGATGGTGAACACGGCGGCGAGGTCGAGCATGCGATAGAAGTCGATGGCCGGGTGATGACTGACCAGTTCCAGCTCAAGTTTGAAGGGTTGGGAGAGACCTTCTTCAAGGGCGAACGAGACCACTTCGAAGGGATCGCCCCGCAGCGGTTGGAAGGTATAACGCAGGTCGCTTTGACGGGGCATGGAACCTCCTTGTGGTGAGTGTGGGTCAGTTGATCAACCAACTGGCGTCGCCGTTTTCCAGCACGCCTTCGTGGTTGGTGGTGTCACCGACGCGGGCCACGGCTTTTCCGTTGACGGTCATCGAGGGCGAGCCGCTGGTGATCACGGCACCGCAACCCAGGGTGTCGCCGACAAGGGCGACGGCGCGTCCGTTGACGATGACGTTGCGCGTACCGCTGTTGATGGTGGTGGGGCCACACATCGGGCAATCATGGTCGTGACCGATCAGAACGACGGCGGGCATAAAGCCTCCTGATAAGTATTGAGTCAGTGAAGGCTCCGCCACTGCACCAAGAGCAGCGGCGGAGCAGGGGCCGCGCTTAACCCGCTGCAGCCGGTTTGCGCCAGTCGTCCGAGGCTTCGGTGCCGGCCACCACATGGCTCCAGCTGACCTTGCGGTACGACAGGCTGGTCTTGATCAACTGGGTATAGTTTTCGTTGTCGGCGTCCTGGGCGTGCGGCAGCACGGTGTGGATTTCGACGACGGTGGCGTCTTCGAGCTTGGTGGTGAAGAAGTGCTGCTGTTTGCCCTCAGAGCAGGTGCGGAACCACTTAACCTCGACGGTTGGCAGCATTTCGCCGGTGGCCAGAGCCTGGTAGAGCAGTGGCGAGGCTTTGTTCAGCGCGCTGGTGAAGGTCAGCGGTTTATGCATTCGCTGGCCGCTGGGTTGACCGCTTTGCGGGTCGGTGGGCGCGGCGATCTGGTGGTCGATTTCCTGGGCGAGGATTTCGTCTTCGTGGCCTTCTACATAAACGTTGCCCACCGAGTCAGCGGTGAAGGCGCCCTTGGTGATATGGCCCTGGTTTTTGCCGTGGATGCTGATGTACGCGGGTGTTGGCATGACAAGCTCCTTGTCGCGATCAAATGAACGACCCGTGGGGTCGCGGGTTATGGCCTTTACGGCCATGGCTTTGCAGGCGCTCGGTGTGAGCGCGCTGAAAATCGGTTACAGGTGAAGCACTCGCTCCAGCGACACCAGCACCTGTTGGGTGATGGCGTTCAGGCGGATTGAGTAGATCGTGTAGGCAACCGTCAGCACGACGGCGGCCATGGCCCAAGGCGTCCACAGTGGCCAGGCGCGTTTGATCCGGTAGTTGCGTGGCGCGACGTTTTTCAGCGGGTCGGTCAGGCGCTTGGGCGTCTCGCCGCGCAGGGGGCGCAACAGGCCGTGCAGTTGGTCGATGATCTTCTGTATTTCGTCATCGCCCTTGATATGGGCGCCGTATTTGCCCTTGAGGCCGGAGATCAGGCACTGGTACATGAACTCCAATACATGCTGGTACCGGGCGGCTTCGGGGATCATGTTGTTCATGACGGTGAAGAATTTTTCGCCGCCTTGGGTTTCCCCGTGGAACTGGCTGAGCAACGAGCGTGCGCTCCAGCTGGAGAGCCGGCCCCAGGTGGTGCGCATGACCACCTCGTCAATCAACAAGCACAGGCTGTAGGAGTAGGCCTTGAGCATGCCGGCGTCGTAGTCGAGCTGGCTGACTTCTTCCATGATGGTGGTGATCTGGTTGCTGACGCTCAGGTACAGCGCAGGTACGTCATCGTGGTGGTCCAGACGGCGCAGGCGGATGACCAGGCCGATCAGCGGCGTGGCGGCATCGCACAGCGGGTTCCAGGCCACGCCGCGCAAGTCGTATTCAGGGTCGGCGAGTAGCACCGGCCGCTTTGGCTTGGCTGGCTCCTCAACAGGGTCCGGTTTTTTGCTGCCGGTTGCCTGTTGCAAATAACCCAAGAGCTGATGGTTGTCCGCAGGTGGCGGGGTTTCGGTGGGCGTTGCTTCACTCATCTGTCTCACTCCTGATCGCCCAGAACTGCAACTCCAGTTCCGGGAACTCACCGGCAATATGGAAACCGAACCCGCTGCCGCTGCCGCTGCTCAGGCTTTGCCAGGCCGGGTGATGGCGGTCGAGTTCGAAGTAGCTGAAGCCGGCATGGAACGGCAGGTGGCGCGGCGCCACCGGCAGCGGCCGCAATGGGATGCCCGGCAGTTGCAGGCTGACCAGTTGCTCCAGCCCTTCGGTGGAGGTGATCTTGATCTGCCGGGGCAGTTGCTGACGCAGGGTCTCGGCGGGCAGTTCGGCGCGCACGGCGAGGATGAATTCGGCGTTCTCCAGCAGGCGCTTGTCGTTCAACGCGGCGCTGCGCACGCCGTACTGCTGATCGACGATCGGCAACGACACCGCGCGCGGTTGCAGCACGGTGCCCAGGGCGCGGCGCAGGGTGTGCTCCAGCATCTGGAACGACTCGCGCAAATTGTCGTGCTGGTAGGCCGGGTATTCTTGGGGCAGATGACCTTCATCGGTAAAAGTCACTAGCTCGCCGCAGGCTTGGGCCAGTGCGATGTACAGCCGCTCCGGGTGAACCTGGCGTTGCCGGGCCAGGTGCTGGAACAACGGGAACAAGCGGTTGAGGGTTTGCAGTAGGTTGAAGTCGGTGACGTCAGCCACCCCCGACTGCCCCGGTGAGCCGATCCGCTGGGCCAGATTCTTGGCCCGCTCACGCATCAGCCCGGCAACTTCCCCCAGGTAGCGGTGCAACGCCGGCACCGCTTGCAGGGACAGGCTGGTGGGGTAGAAATGCTCGTCCATCACCAGGCTGCCGTCCGGACGTTTGTCTTTGATCTTGCCCAGGGCGATGCCGGTAAAGGCACTGCGGTCGCTGCGTTCGAGCATCAGTTGCAGGTTGGGCACGGCCAGGTCCATGCCGACCTGATCGCCGTCATCGCTGTGGGTGTCACGGATTTCCTCGCGGCGGGCGATGTAGCGGCTGTTGCCGTACTGGTCGGGCCAGCGCACTTCGAGGGCTCCGTTGGAGCGCAGCGGCAGGGCCAGATAGACGATCTGGCCGACCGCGCTGCTGTCAGCGATCTCCAGCGGGGAGGGCGGTGCCAGGTCGTGGGGAATGTCGAAGACGCTGCCGTCGGGCATGATCCCGCGTGCCCGGGTAATGGCGATTTTGCCGAAGCTCAGGTATTCGTCGTTCAACGCCAGCTCGCTGAAGCCATAGAGCGCGTCGTTGAGGCTGTGCAGGCGCTGGTGCACGGCGGCTTCGGCGGCGCGGGCCTGTTGCTGGAAGTGCTGGGGTTTGACGAACAAACCTTCATGCCAGATGACGGGGTTGCGTGAGCTCATCGGTGGTTACTCGGAGTAAAAGCGGCTGAAGAGGGTGTCATCGGGTTTCTCCCTTGAGGCTGACCTGAGCGGCATCCAACTGCACCAGCACCGCGTATTGGCGGCCCTTGGGCTCGACGCGCAGGCGCTGTTTCCACTGGCCGACATCAGAGCTGTGGTAGTTGGCGATCACCGCGATAAAGCGGGTGTCTTCATCCAGGGCGCGCAGGTCGATGAACTTGAATTGGCCGGGCTGGAGCAGGTAGTCGTCGGCGCGGATGTAGGTGCTACCCAAGGTTTTTTTCAGGTCGTCGGCGATGGCTTGTGGGGTGGCGTTGGCCAGCAGCGAGTCATCGGTGAGCTGCAGCACCTTGAAGGCAATCGGCGTGGCGACATGCGCCAGCGCCGGGTTGCCCCACGGGGTGGTCAGGCTGACGCCCTGGGCGTCGTAGTCACCTAGCAGCGCGTCTTCGATGGGCGACATCGGCACCACCTGCACTGGCTCCGGGCTAAGTGGCGACTGCGCCGGTACGCTTTCATAAAGGTGACTGAGCAGGGTCTGCACTATGTCCGTCAGGGCCTGCGGGCTGGCGGCTTGCACGTTGAGGGTGTAGGGCGAACGGCTCGCGTCTTCATCCAGTGCCGTGCCGGTGCTGATCAGGCGCGGATTGACGTTGTCGCTGGCGTACAGGCTCAGGGAGTAGCGGCTGGGCTGGTCGTCGGGGCCGCCGACCGGGATCGATGGGGTCCAGATCACCTGACCGATCTTGCCGAGCATGGTACAGCCGCCGAGGGTCAGGCAGGCCAGCAACAGGGTGCCTAGACGCAGGTTGCTTAACAGGCTGACGCTGCGCTTGTGTACCGGCGCGCCAATATCCGCCAGCGCTTCGGACGGCGGCGCCTTATGCATCGCTAGCAGCGGATCGCCTTGCTCCATCAAATCCACCGGTTGGCAAAGGCGCTCGAACTCCGGGCAAGTGGCAGGTCGCCTATCCGTCGGTGGCCGACTCGGCAGGTCTTGCTGGTGCCACACGTGCATACCCTCGGGATGCTCGCCGAGCAGCTCATCGAGCGAATGCTGCCCTGGGGCGTGCTCGCCCAACTGCACCGCGACCTGGTACGCACCAATCTGCAACCGATCACCGTCGTTGAGGCTTATCGCAACATGGCGCTCGAGCGGCAGATCGTGACCGTTGACGTAGGTTCTACCGCTGCGGTCGATCACGCAGAACCGCCCCTCGATGACGCGGATGTCGCAGTGGTTGGCGCGTACGCTGTTATGGCGATCCTCCAGGCGCCAGTCCGCCGCGGCACTGCCGATGCTGCCGCCCTGAGGGCCAAACCGGTGAAGGGGCAAATACCCGTGCAGCAACTGCGCAGGATTGTTGATAACCAGGGTCAGCTTCATGCACGCCCCCGAATCCGCACCACGGCGGGATGACGGTGTTCTTGATGTTCGATAAAGCTGGTCCAGCCCAGGTGGGTGCCGCTGGCGCGTTGCAGGTTGAACGGCGGTACATCTTCTTCGCGCAGCCCCAGCTCCAGGTCGTAGGCGGTGGTATCGCGCAGCAGAAAATCCATCAACTGGCGCAGCCGCCCGAACTGATCGCCGCTGGGCAAAAACTGCCGAAAGCGCGCCTGGGTCAGGTTGGGAATGACGAGGGTGAACTTGCTGGCGCGGGTTTTACTGCGGTCGCCCACCACGAAATCGCTTCCGAGAACACCATTGGCTTTGCCAAGTAACAGGCGCTGGCGTTGGTCCAAACTCACCGAGCGCGCCTCGAATTCACGGATATGCACGCCGTACAGGTCGAAACAATGTTCGACGATGCCGGACACCACCGAGGGCGACCGGCTGCGGCTGGCAATCAACCCGGCAAAGCTCAGCAGGCGGCCCCAGGGTAGCGGCGTCGCACCGCGCAGGTCGTTGTCGTTCAGCCCGACCATGGAGAATACGTAGCGCGAAAAGCGGTCGCTGGCCTCGGCCTGAAAGCGAATGTAGTAGCGGTACTTGCGCCAGCTGGTGTGCAGCAGGGTCAGCAGGCGATGATTGAAAAAGTCCATGAACGCCGGACGAATTCCGCGCTCCTGGGCCTGCTCGTAGGCCAGGCGATCCAGGTAGTAACCGGGCAGTGGCGAGTCGGTACCGTGCAGGCCAAAGAAGCTGGTCTGCAGGCGATAGCGCACCTCTTCGCGGTCCTCCTCAATGCGTGCCGCCTCGACCACGTCGGAGGCCGGAAAGCCCAACCCCGCATGGCTTTGCAGGCGCACACGGCGTCTCGCCGCCGCACTCAAGGGCTGCGCCTCCAGGTCATCGCCGTGCAACGCGTGAAGATGCTCCAGCAGACGGTGAAACGAATAGTTCCGCGCGTCGGCCAGCAGCACATCGGCTAGATCACGGGTTGTCTGCCGGTCAACAGTGGCCATTCATAGCACTCGTTGTTGGTGGTATTGATCACTTCCAGGCGGTGGAAGGAATTGATGCTCGCGTAGAGAGCGAAGAAGTGCGAAAGCACACTGGCGAACAGGTACAGCTCGCCTTCGCAGAGAAAGGCGCTCTGGTCCAGTTGCAGACGGGTCTGCACGCCACGTACCGGCTGGCCCTTCATCAGCCAGTCGATGGGGGTGGTCACGGCATTCTGGATACCGTTGAGGCGCTTGCGGGTGGCACGGGCCTGTTGCAGGTCGTGCAGGGCAGCGAAGTCATAGGCGCGGATCACTGCCTTGAGTGGCTCGGCCGACAGCAACGACAGGTAGTTCAGTGACAGGTTGGAAATCAGCGTCCAGTGCAGGCTGCTGTCCAGCACCGGCCGGTAGCTTCGAGTCGGCGCGATCAGGTTGGTGTAGGTGGCAAACGACGGGGTGGCCTCGGTGGACCGCGACACATCACCCACGCCCAGCAACTGCGGCAGGTCGCGGTTGGTGCAGGTCAATTCGATCGAAGCTGCCTCGTTTTCGCCGATATACAGGCTTTCATCGCCGCGCACAAAGGCGATGCGATGACGCAAGCCTTCACGCCCGTGGGACTCCTCGATATGCGTGCGGAAATACAGCGCCGTGCGGCCCCGGGCATGTTCGATCTCATGCTGGAACGATTCGAACGGGGTGAAGCGCCGCAATGGATCGCCGGTGCGCTCCTTGTCAACGGCATCCCAACCGGCCACGTGATCGACACTGAAAATTTCGTAGGCATCGTGACGGTTGCCCGTGGGGCTGATACGACGTTCCTGGCTGCGTCCATCCAGCATGATGGGTTCGGCATCGTGGCGGAACAGATTGACCGCCGGCGCGCAGAACAGGTGAAGGTCTGATGTACGCAAATGCGTATTGACCGGCATCGGCCGGGAGAACTGAAACTCGAAGCGAATCTGTCCCGTGCTGACGGCCGGCCAGACCTTGGCTAGTCGGGTCAGGCTGAAAAAGTGGAACCGCTGCGGGAACACAAAGTATTCCTGCAGGATCCGGTAGCCATCGAACACATTGCGCGGGTAGGGCAGCAATGCCTCTTCGGGAGTGAAGCCTGGAAAGCCCAGCTCGTCGGGGTTCAGGCGATAAGGCGTGTTGTTGACGTACAACGTGACGCTTTTGAGGTAATGGGCCAGCCACAGATACAACGTCAGTGCGGTGGTAGTGTCGCCGCCCAGGTGAAAGTCCAACTGGTCGCACTCAAGGCTGTCGAGCGGTTGCTGGGTCAACACATTGAGGTCGATGCGCAGTGTCGAGGCTTCGCGGCTGTGGGCATCGTTGACTTCGTGCAACGCTAACGGGTACAGGTTGACGTCGGTGCAGGTACGAAACTCGCAGGAGACGCCGTCCACGGGATTGGCAAACAGCCGCGTCCCTTTGGGAATCACCTTGCGCTGGCTGATCGCATCCGGCAACGGTGTAAAACGGATGATGGTCGCACTGGGCAAGGGCCGCAGGTAGTTGGGCCAAAGCATCTGCAACAGCGGATGAGTCAGCTCCGGCAAATCGTCGTCGATCTTCATGCCCAGCTTGGCGGTGAGAAAGGCAAAGCCCTCCAGCAGCCGCTCCACGTCCGGGTCGCCGGCCTGATCACCGAGAAATTGCGCCAGCTGCGGGTTGTCCTCGGCAAACTCGCGGCCGAGTTCGCGCAGGTAGCGCAGCTCCTCGGCAAAGCGTTGTTTCAAGTCCATTGCATTCTCATCTCACGCGGGTGTAGCCGTCGCGGCCGTGCATGGCCACCTCGATCTGCACCTGTTCTTCCTTGTGGTTGACCTGCACCTGGCAATCCAGGCGAAAGTTCAGCTCCAGCGGCAGGTCCGGGTCGGGCTGAAAGCGCACGCCCGTGACCTTGATGCGCGGTTCAAAGGCTTCCACCGAACGCCGGATATCGGTGCTGATGGCCACCACCAGGTCACTGCTGGCCTGGGTGACGCCGTTGAAATCGCGCAGACCCAGTTCAGGGCTGCTTTGCGAGCAGCCCTGGCGTGAGTTGAGCACCTGTTCCAGGTGGCGTTTGATCGCCTCGACGCGCTGGCGCGCCTGTTCATCCGCGCTGCCGGGGCGGTAGCGTGGTGCGTCGGGCTCCAGGCGTTCAAACAGGCTGGCGCCCACTTATTGAGTATCCAGCCGACCGACCAGGGATATCTCGAAGTTGGCGCCCATGTACTTGAAGTGCGGCCGCACAGCCAGCGACACCTGGTACCAGCCTGGATTGCCTTCCACGTCCTGCACCACGACTTTTGCGGCGCGCAAGGGGCGACGGCTGCGCACGTCGGACGAAGGGTTTTCCTGGTCGGCGATGTACTGCTTGAGCCAGTCGTTCAGCTCGCGCTCCAGGTCCTGGCGTTCCTTCCAACTGCCGATCTGTTCGCGTTGCAACACCTTGATGTAGTGGGCCAGGCGATTGACGATAAACAGGTACGGCAACTGGGTGCCGAGCTTGTAGTTGGTCTGGGCTTCCTGGCCTTCGCGGGTCTTGGGGAAGTTCTTCGGTTTCTGTACCGAGTTGGCAGAGAAAAACGCCGCGTTGTCGCTGTCCTTGCGCATGGTCAGCGGGATAAAACCGGCTTCGGCCAGCTCGAACTCCTTGCGGTCGGAGATCAGCACTTCGGTCGGGATCTTGGCCTGCAATTGGCCCAGGGATTCATACAGGTGCACCGGCAGGTCATCCACCGCGCCGCCAGATTGCGGGCCGATGATGTTCGGGCACCAGCGGTAGCGGGCGAAGCTGTCGGTGATGCGCGAAGCCATCAGAAATGCGGTGTTGCCCCACAGGTAATTGTCGTGATTGCCGTCGACGGTTTCGTCGTAGCCGAAGCTGCGCGTTGAATTGTCGTCGGTGCTATAGGGCGGACGCAGCAAGAAACGCGGCAGGGTCAGGGCCAGGTGGCGGGCGTCTTCGGATTCGCGCAGGCTGCGCCATTTGGTGTGGCGTGGGCCTTCGAAAATATCGCTGACTTCCTTGAGGTCGGGCAGGCCCTGGAAACCTTCGAGGTTGAACAGTTCAGGCCCGGCCGCCGACACAAACGGGGCATGGGACATGGCGCCGATGGAGGCTACATAGCTGAGCAACTTGATGTCCGGCGAGCTGGGGCCAAAGGTGTAGTTGCCGACAATGGCGCCCACCGGCTCGCCGCCAAACTGGCCATAGCCGGCGGTGTAGACGTGCTTGTACAAGCCGCTGCGGGTGATGTCGCCGGCGTTGTCGAAGTCGTCCAGCAGCTCCTCCTTGGTGACGTGCAGCATTTCCAGCTTGATGTTTTCGCGAAAGTCCGTGCGATCCACCAGCAGCTTCAGCCCACGCCAGGCCGATTCCAGTTGCTGGAACTGCGGCTGATGCAGGATCACGTCCATCTGCTTACTCAAGGCGCGGTCGATTTCAGCAATCATCTGGTCAACCCGGTGCTTGTTGACCGGTTGCTGGTGATCGCCGCTTTGCAGGATTTCGCTGATGAACGCGGCCACGCCTTGGCGGGCCACGGCATAGCCTTCCTGGGACGGGCGAATGGTGGTGTTGGCTAGCAGTTGGTCGAGCAACGACAGGGGGTCTTCAGCCACCAATACTTGGGCGGCGGCGCTTTCCATAGGCATGGGGAGTACTCCGTTGAGAAGGGCGTTCAAGTTCAGTTGTTGGGCGCGTCGAGCACCAGGTTCAGTTCACTGGCCAGGCGTTGACGGGCGGTTTCATCAGTCAGCAGGGTTTGCAGGTGTTTACGAAAGGCCGGGACATTGCCCATCGGGCCTTTGAGCGCAACTAAGGCTTCGCGCAGTTCCAGCAACTTGTTCAACTCCGGTACTTGGCGGGCGACTGCGTCGGGGCCGAAGTCATTGATGTTTTTGAATTGAAGTTGCACGTTCAAGTCGGTGTCTTGGTCGTTGTTCAGAACAGACGGCACCGCCATGTTCAGAGCAACTTCGGCTTTGGTGAGTACTTCATTGAAGGTGTCTTTATCTATTCGAACGGATTGCCGGTCTTCAAGGGCGGTTAGTTCACCGTGGCCTTTGAAGTCGCCGGTAACCAACAGCTTCAGGGGAAGCTCTACTTCTGCTTGTTGATCGCCTGTGGCTGGGACGTACTTGATGTTGACGCGTTCTTTGGGGGCGACAGAACCATGAGTTTTCGACATGGGAAAAATCCTTTTCGTAAGGTCGGCGTATTAGAACCAGCTGTTGCAAGGTTTGTCTTGTAGGACGAAATGGACGCGATTCGTGGGCTGTGGATGTAGGAAAAAGCATCGCGATAAGAATTTCTAAATTTCCTACGCTCGCTATGGAATTATCTGAAAGATGCCTCTTTTTATTCTCGATTTGGCAGTGTGTTGCGCGTCTTTTACTTGCCTATCCATTGAGGGCGGGTGACGCTTTGCAAGTTAATAAATTTAACTTTTGGTCTACGTCACGTTAGTTCGAAAGTTGAAAAATATCCGGTTTGGATTCGACGGGGCATATTCAGGAGGCGTTGATGCGCAACGGATGGCGAGGATGGAAATGGGCGCTCTGCCTGACGGTTGTGGCAGTAATGGAGGCGCAGGCAGCGACCCAGGATTGCCCTGCCATCGTCTCGCCCTTGAAGCGCCTGGAATGCTTTGATCTGGCGGCCGGCACGCCCATTCATCAGCCACTTGCACCGCCACGTGCCCTGGGCCGGGTGCTGCCGATTGTCGATCTGGTCCAGCGCAATGAGGCCAAGCGTCCACCCGAGGATCAGCGCTTTCTGTTGTCGTCATTCCCGGAGCCGGACAACGACCAGCAACAGCGGCTGGTGATCTCAGCCCCAGCATTGGGCGCGCTACCGCCTCGGCCTTACCTGGCCATCAGTTGCGAATCGAAAATCTCGCGCCTGCAATTGGTGCTGGATGAACCGGCCAAGCCCAACAAGATTCGCATCCAACTGTTCAAGGATGAGCGCCCGGTCTCCGGGGCTTATCAGTGGCAGGTGCTGGACGACGCGGGTCTGGTGGTGGATGCCGGGCGCGGGCTGCAGGCGATTGCCTTGTTGCGCAATATGGGTGGCGGCCAGCGTCTACGACTGGAGAGCGACTATCCGCGGCTGCACGGCCTGGTCTTCGACGCCGAAGGGCTGGGTGAGCTGATCGAACAGGAGCGCCAAGTATGTCGCTGGTAATCGACGTGCCGGCGGACACCGTCAAGCTGCTGCTGACCCCCATCGACCCGGAGCAACCTGCCGGGCATTTCGATATAGAGGACGAAACCTACCAGGCCATCGACCAGGAGATGGTCAAGCTTGGTGGCTTGCGTGAAGGCGATATCGACTGGCCGTATATCGACGAAGCGTCCCGCCAATACCTGGCGACCCAGTGCAAACACTGGCGCGTTGTCGCGCACCTGCAGGTGGTGTGGCTGCGCACCCGGCAGTGGGCGCGCTGGGCCGATGCCCTGGGTTTGTTGGCCGGCATGGTCGAGTTGTATTGGGACAGCGCTCACCCCAAGCCCGGCCCCACCGGTTACCTGAACAAGCGCAAGCAAGTGCAGCGCCTGCTGAGCGACCTGGGGCAGGTGTTGCCGACCCTGCAGCGCAGCAGTTTTGAACCGGCCTACCAAGCCGCGGCGGAACTGGCCCTGGCCAACCTGCAACGCTGTGTCGAAAGCGCCAAGCTCGACCTGGCCCCTTTGGACGCGTTGCAACGCCAGTTGGACAAATACAGCGAGCCGGTCGTTGCCACTGAGCCCGCCCGTGCGGCCACCTCCGGCAGTGTGCTGGAGTCAGCCTTTTTCACCCGCCCCAAACCGCAAGCGCCGAGTAATGAGCGCGAACAACGCCGCGCCGTGTTGAGCATGGCCGAGCAGATCAATCAACAAGACCCCTACGACCCCACCGGCTACCAACTGCGCCGCTTCGGCCTGTGGTCGCATTTGCGTACTGCGCCGCCCATCACCCGCGACCGTCGCACCGAATTGACCGCCGTGCCCAAGGACATCGTCGACGGCTATCAGGACGCGCTGAACCACAACGCCATTGAGCCGAACCTGCTGCTGCGCATCGAAAAAAGTGTCTGCGCCTCGCCGTACTGGCTGCGCGGCAGTTACCTGGCCGCCGAGGTAGCCTCGCGGCTGGCGATGGAAGAAGTGGCGGCCGCCATTCGCCAGACCTGCGAGCGGTTTGTCTGCCGTTTGCCGGCCTTGCTGGAGTTGTGCTTCAGCGACGGCACACCGTTCGTGGATGCGCAGACCCAGGCCTGGATCACCGGCGCCGATCAGGCGCAAACCACCGGCAGTCCGGTGCAGGAATACGCCGGGCTGCGCGACGAACTGGCCAGCCAGCTCAACACCGAAGGCGTGGAAGTGGTGCTGCTGCGCCTGCAGGAACTGCACGCCACCCAAGACGCCCCGCGCCAGCGCAGCTACGCCACGGTGATTGCCGCCGACTTGCTGGGGTCGCGTGGTTTGTCGTGGCTGGCGGATGACCTCTACGCCAACGTTGCACGGTTGATGCGCGAGACCACGGCGCAGGGGTGGGAGCCGGAGTTGTACCGGAAAGTGGCGCAACCCATCGACGACAGTCATTTGATCAAAGCGGTTAAGGAGTAGGAGCGATTTATGGGGATGGTCTGGGGTTACCTCAAACGCTGGGGCCTGCCGGTGCTGCGTCAGTTCAATCAGGCGGTGCCGGTATTGGTGCTGCTGGGCGTGGTGTTTTTATTGATTGCCATCTGGTGGCTGGGCCCGCAGTGGACCTGGCGCGAGCGTCAGCCGCTGGGTGAACTGGCGATGCGCGTCTCGGCCAGTGTCGTGGTGCTGGTGGTGCCGTTGCTGATCTGGGCATGGCGGGTGCGTAATCGCTACCAGCGGCTGCAGCTTGAGCGCCAACATGAGGTCGCGGTGCAGGCCGACCCTTGCCTGCCTTATATCGAGGCGCAGGAACGGGCACTGGATCGGAGCCTGGGCAATTTGCTCAACAACATGGAGCGCCGCCGCTCGCTGTATCAGCTGCCGTGGTACCTGGTGCTGGGTGAGGAAAATGCTGGCAAGACCAGCCTGATCACCCGCTCCAATCAGAGCTTTGCCTTGTCCCATGTGACCAAGGCTGGGGTCCGGGCCCATCAGGAAGAGCAACTGGCCTATCCGGTGGATTGGTGGATCGGTGACGAGGCGGTGTTGATTGACCCACCGGGTGAATTTCTCAGCCACCCGACTTCACCGGCTGAACACGTCGAGCAGCAGGGCAAGGTCAAACCGGTGCTGCCTACGGGCACCCACGCGCGCCTTTGGTCGCATCTGCTTGACTGGCTAACGCGCAACCGCAGCCGTCGAGCATTGAACGGCGTGGTGCTGGTGATTGATGTGCAGGCCTTGCTGGCGCAACGTCCCGAACAACGCAAGGCCCACGCCAACCTGCTGCGCACCCGGCTGTTTGAGCTGACGCGGCAGTTGGGCACGCGCTTGCCGGTGTACGTGACGCTGAGCAAGTTTGATTTGCTGGAAGGCTTCGAAGAATTCTTTGCCCGGTTGTCGCGCAGCGGCCGCGAAGACCTGCTGGGTTTCACCTTCAGCCTGGACGCGGTGGATGATTTTGATGCCTGGCTGGCGGAACTGACGCGCCAATACCAAACTTTTGTCGCCTGCCTGACCGAGCAGGTGTTCAACAGCACCAGGGCGTCGCGCACGTTGGATGAGCGTGATCGCCTGCAGGCGCTGATGCATCAGATGGCGGGCTTGCGTCCGGCCCTGTTTGGCTTCCTCAGCGAAATGCTCGGCAGCGATCGTTTCACCACCCCGGCGCTGGTGCGCGGGCTGTATTTTTCCTCGGTGCTGCAGCAGGGCACCCTGAGCAACGCTTTCGTCAAAGAAGCGGGGCAAGCCTATCAACTGCCGCCACCGCCACCCGAAGTCAAACCAGCCGGTGGCACGGCCATCTACTTTGCCCAGCAACTGTTCCAGCGCGTGATCTACCCCGAAGCAGGCTTGGCGGGAGACAACATCAAGGTGGCCCGCAGCAAGCGGCGGTTGCTGATCGCCGGATTCAGCGTCGCGTCCCTGGGCTGTCTGGTGGTCATCGGCACCTGGCAGTTTTACTTCAATATCAACCGCGACAAGGCGGCCAACGTATTGGCCAAGAGCCAGGAGTTCAGCGAGCGGGACATCGACGCCAAGGTCGACCCTACCGGGCGCAACCTGTTGCTGCCCCTGGACCAGATCCGTGATGCGGTGCTGGTCTATGGCGACTACCGCCAAGCCTGGCCGTTGCTGTCGGACATGGGGCTGTATCAGGGCAGGGCGATTGGCCCCACCGTGGACGAAGCCTACCTGAATCTGCTGTCCAAGCGCTTTCTGCCGGCGATTGCCAGCGGTGTGCTCGACGCCATCAACGCGGCGCCCGCCGGCAGCAATCAGCAACTGGCGGCCTTGCGCGTGTACCGCATGCTGGAAGAGCGGCCCAACCGCCGTGCGGCCATCGTCGAAGAATGGGTCGCCAAGCAATGGCAGCGTGCCTATCCGGGCCAGGGCCAGTTGCAGGCCGATCTGATGGGGCACCTGGGCTACGCGCTGAAATACGCCGACGCCGACCTGCCGCACTACCGTGAACGCATTGCCCAGGTGCAGCAGCAACTGCGCCAGTTGCCCATGGCCGAACGGGTCTACATGAGCCTGAAACAGGATGCCCTGGAGCGTTTGCACCGTCCGCTGGACCTGCGCAATGAGGTCGGCCCGGCATTCGATATCGTCTACCGCCCGCTGAACACCGATCAAGCGGGCAGCGGCCTGCAATTGCCGCCGCTGCTCACCGCCAAGGGTTTCAAGGACTACTTCGAGCCCGGCACCGAGGGCATCATCGAACTGGCAATGATCGACCAGTGGGTGCTCGGCGAACGGCAACGCCTGGACTACTCCGACGAAGACCGCAAAGTGCTGACCCAGCGTATCCGCGCCCTGTACAGCGCCGACTACGTGGACAGCTGGCGGCGCGCACTGAATCAGTTCACGGTCACCGACTTCGACGACCTCAGTCACGGCGTGGCCGTGCTGGAGCAAGTCACTGGCCCGGCCGCACCGCTACGACGGTTGCTGGAAACCCTGCGTGACAACAGCGTGATCTACCCGGCCGTGCCCTTGGCTGAAGGGCAAGCGCCGCTCAAGCTGGACAAGGTGCCAGAGGGGCAACAACAAGCAGCAGGGATTCGGCGTGCATTCTCCAGTCTTTCAGAGCTGATCACCGCACGAGGCGAGCAGCCGTCTTACTACGAAGAAACCCTGCGCTCGGTCAGTGCCGTCTACGACTATGCCAAAGCCGTGCACGACAATCCCGACCCCGGCAAGGCGGCGCTGAAAACCGTACTCAACCGCTTCTCCCTGGACGGCGCTGACCCGATCGCCAACCTGCAACGCGTCGCCGTGGGCCTGCCCGAGCCGCTGAACCAGCACGTCAAAAAGCTCGCCGACCAGACCTCCCAGGTACTGGTGATTGCCGCCCTGCGCGAGCTGGAGAAACGTTGGGACAGTGAAATCTACAGCTTCTACCGCGAGCGCCTGGCGGGCCGCTATCCGTTCAAGGCCAGTGGCGAGGATGCGTCGCTGGATGATTTTGAAGCCTTCTTTGGCCCACAAGGGCGCTTGCAGCAGTTCCACGACCAATACCTGAACGTGTTTCTCAAGGACAACCTCGATGCCCTGTACTCCGACAGCCTCGGCGGCTACCTGGTACGCAGCGACGTGCTGGAACAGCTGAAAAAAGTCGAGCGCATCCGCGACACCTTCTTCAATCACCGCGGCCATCTGGCCGTGCAACTCACCATCGAACCTCTGGCCCTTAGCGCCACCCGCCTGAGCAGCATGCTCAGCGTCGACGGCCAACTGATCCCCTACCAGCATGGCGCGCCGCAACGCACGGGGTTGGTGTGGCCCAACAGCCTGGGCAACACCAACGGCAGCCAACTGACTCTGGTGCATAGCACCGGCAACACCGCCAGCATGAGCTATCGCGGGCCGTGGTCGTTGTTCCGCCTGCTCAGTCGTGGGCACCTGAATGGAAGAACTGACACCAGCGTGGACCTGACTTTCTCAGTCGCCGATGGGCTAATGCGTTATCGAATCGGCGCGGAGAAGGCCAACAACCCGATCACCCAGCGTAGTTTTGAAGGGTTTGTGCTGCCGAGAACACTGCTTGAAGAGCGCCAGACGAAGAGAGACTTAAGCAAGGTTGGGAGTGTCGCCGCAACCGCTATCAGCGATGAGCATCCATAAGTCAGCGATGACTGGATACGAAATAAATACACGTGAACAGGACCGTTTTTACATGGCAATCAAGCTGCAACTGCTGACCGAAGATCCTAAAGAAATTGAGTTGATCGAGCGTTACTGGGCTGTCGATGAGTCAGGGCAGTACCTTGAAAAAGTGAGTGCTCTGACGGACGTTATTGAAATGGCACCAGGCGTTACACTCGCCAGCTTCATACGGCAACGTTGCAAGGCATTCGATGACAATCAGGTCTGCCCCAAGTGCGCAGAACTGATCGAAATCAAAAATCGCTCCGAGGCTAAAAAGGTCCCTCAACGGTCCACGAAGCTTTGTACGCTTTGTCAGAACGACCATGACGCCATTGCGCTTGAGGCTAAAAAGACCAAAGCCGAAGAGCTTGAACGGCAGTTGGCCGAATACGTACGCAAGCAGTCAACCCGCACGGTGGACTACTCAGCGGTGCCGGATAATCAGGTGGTGCTTCTGCTGGCGTTGGACAGGGCCGTTACCCCGAGGTTGACCAATGGCGGCTTCAGGCCGGGTGATTGTCGAGGGCTGGCGCCTCGGTATGTCGATGACTTCATGCTGCAATTGCGTGAGGCTGGGCTCGTCCTTGATGACCCCAGTAAAGCAAGCCCGGGAACCTACTATTGGGAGGGCGATGAGATTTGGGTGTTGAGGGACCAGGTTGTCTATCGTTTGGCGCCAGATGTCGCATCAAGGAGTGCGGACGAAGTCATTCGTAGTCTGTCGGATAGGGTTTACACCGATGCTGACGGGCTTTTCAATCTGTGGCTTGATTACGCAGTCGCTGATGTCATGCGCTATCTGGACGTTCAGTGCGAACTCTATAACCATGATCTGTCGGAACAAGAGCTGGCAGAAATTAAAAGTACTATGCGCGCAGCTTTGCATACCTACAGTGTTTCACAGCTGTGGTCGGTGGCCTGGAAGGTTGTCAGGGATGCCGCAAGTTTAGCTAACCGCGAGTACTACAATCGCCCCAAAGCGGCGGCGACCATTCCTGGAAAGATTCGGCGGAACTTGGAAAAGGTGCAGCGAGAGTCAATTGAACTCAAGACTTGGAGCCGCCCGGAACAACATCCTGCAGGCACACTGGGAATGGTGTTAGGCGAGATTTTGGGTGTTGATGAAGATACCCCTGGCCATAGGGTCTCGTCCCTTGTTACCTGGCTCACAGGGCAGGCGTGTTCACCCAGCGTCGAAGCAGCGCTTGATGAACCGATACGCGAACTGATGACCTTGGCGCTGTCCCATGATGTTGGCTCCTCAGTGATGCTGCGGTTTGCGGAGTTGATTCGCGCCGGCCATGACGTCGTTTTTGCTATCGAAGAAATTGGTGACGCGCTTCGATCGTAAAGAGGGCAGGGCGCTCCATACGCATGATGACTGCGAGAAAATTGGCCTTGGGAAACCGGCTGGCGTCTTCGTAGTGCCGTTGCGCACTGGCTTCCACACCGCCGATCTCTCCCCGTTCGCGCTGGGACAAGACCAGACGCAGATGTTTTTCGCGTAAACGTGCGCCGATTGTCATCCTCTGATCGTCCCGGTGTGCTGCTGCGTGATTCCTGCCTTCTGAGGGAAGCACTGAGCAGGCAATGATCGCGGGGCGCCAATGGCTTTTCCCTACAGCCTGATCCGGGGCGTACGCCTGGCCTTGGCAGGGCGGCCGTCGAACTCAGGCGGCGCTGCTTGCAGCACCTGCAACAAACAACGCGTCGCCTCGCGATCAGCCGCCGACAGCGTGCGGTAGTAC
The DNA here is from genome assembly GCF_021609545.1 of Pseudomonas sp. PA-1-6B. Taxonomy (NCBI): domain Bacteria; kingdom Pseudomonadati; phylum Pseudomonadota; class Gammaproteobacteria; order Pseudomonadales; family Pseudomonadaceae; genus Pseudomonas; species Pseudomonas sp. PA-1-6B. Next base: position 15,812 of record NZ_WJZM01000065.1, on the reverse strand, counting down.
CGCAACACCTGCACTTCATCACGGGTCAGGCGTAGGGTGCCCAGGGCAGGGTTGGCGGGGGGCTGGTTCATGATCGTCATCACAGTGGGCCTCCTGGGGTCATGAGTGGGCGTGGGTGACCGCGGGTTCGCGCTGGCCTCGGCCAATGGCGGCGGTATGGCTTCCTGAATACCGCATTTGGCCGCCCTGGCCTCGCACTTTTTCACCCCTAGCGACGTTTTCAGAAGCCGCTGTCGGCGACACCGCACAGCCCTCTCGGACCTGACTGACACCCGCCGTCGACCGGGCTGACGAGGGGCCTTGCCAGCCGCCGCAAAGCGGTACAAAATTAGCCCCATCGAAATGCCGGTTTTTTAACAAAAAAGCAGGTATTTCAAGGAGATAGAGCGGGTGTCTTCGTCTCGTTTCCCGCTCCGAGCATAAAAGAAAAAGCCACTCTAACGAGTGGCTTTTTTTTGCCTGTGATTTACGGAATAGACGCTTAGGCGTCTTTTTTTGTTTGTGCACAAAACCATTGAGATCCAGGTTGGTCCGGTACGAACACTACAAGATTGAGTTCAATATCTCGTGCCAGTTCGAGTCCCTATCTTGACTGGCCTCCTCGGTCCTAAAGGCGAGCATCCGGTGCTCACTATCCTCGAATCTGACTCAAGCAAGCTATCGAACGACGCGATGAAATTCGAAAATTGCTGGCTGGCGGCCCATCTATTCTGAGAAGGCCAAGGCACAAGTTCGCAGCGAGGCCGAGCAGTCATTCTGGATGATAAAACGGCCGTTTTGCTACGTAAGTGTTCGCTTTACGGCTTGGCTAAAAACACCGAGCAAACGTGACGCTGTTCGCACTTTTGAACTCCTGGATGTCGGCGTGTCGATACAGGTGCGCACGGGGGTAAAAAACAACCGCTGGGAGCGCACTTTAATGTTCAATGAGACTGAAAAATAAGAGTATTGATAAAATATCGATGCGCGTCGCTTTTAAATGGTACCACGGTACGATAGTCACGAAATAGCGATGTCTGTAAGAATTATCTCTAATCAGAGAAAGTTGCTCTCGTTACTTCCGAGCAGTTTACAAGAAAATGGTGATGTTCTAAAAAAATCGACTGGACATTGGCAAGATAGGGGCTATGCTGTTTTTACATGAGAAAAAGTTTAGTGAGTGTGACGCAGCATGGATGTTGGCGTAATACGTTGATGGTTTTTAGGTTGCGTGGGAAAAGCCTAAAGTGAGTGGCCAGGATTTCGCTTTAGCGGAATTTCAAGGTGTGCCCAGTGGTTTTAATGTCAAGCTTTATTCCAATGTTCTTAGGTTATCAAGGAGGATTTCCATGTCAAACTACATTCTTATTAATCATCATGATCGTCGTTATGAAACGCTAAAAAAAGGCTTTAATTTACGTTGGCCCGGTAATGGGCAGGGCGCCGACTTCATCTATATCTGTAATAGTCCGGCCTCGGTATGGGCAGCGGCTAACGATGCTTTGAAAAAAAATTATCGCATTACAGTGCGTAGTGGTGGCCATTGCTACGAAGGATTTGTGACGAATAAATTGGTGTCTCAAAGAAGTCAGAGGCTTGCTATTATCGATCTTGGTTTGATGGCAGGTATTGAGTTCGATGAACAAGGGCGTTTGCGCTCTCACTATAATGAAAGTGTAAAATATAAGTTTCGTATAGCTTCGGGAAACCAGAACTGGGATGGTTTTTCGGCTCTCTATAAAACAGCTAATCGTACGATCCCGGGTGGCTCATGCTATTCGGTCGGTGCAGGAGGGCACATTAGCGGCGGCGGTTATGGATTGCTATCGCGTATGCATGGCCTGACTGTGGACTGGTTAAGCGGCGTGGATATTTTAGTGCCGAACAAAACCGGAGACGCGCTGGAGGTTAGGCATGTTCACGAAGGTAGTGATGAATTGGATGGGGAGCGCGACCTGTTTATAGCCTGTCGAGGGGCGGGCGGTGGAAATTTTGGTATTATTCTTAATTACTACTTCAAAGAACTGCCACAAGCGCCGCAGCAAGCTTATCTGCTCTCTTTAGCATGGCCATGGAGTGCATTTGATAGTAAGGATAAGCTTAGTCATTTCCTGAATGAGTACTGGCGCTGGTTTAGTAAGAATGATGAGCATTGGAACAGTGATGACCTGTCTAAAGCCAATGGTGGCTTGTTTGCATTACTTAAATTGCAACACCGCTCAACTGGCGATATCAATTTGCTTGTTCAATATACTGGAATGGATGGGCGAGTCGATGGTGAAAGGCAAACCGAGCCGCTGATCGACTTTGTCACTCATATGAATCAAGCGGCCGGTGAGAATGCGTTTGTCACGACGCAAGATAGTTTATTCGGCCCGATAAGAAAGCGCCATTCAAACGAGCCGAAGCTAAGTAATATCTTGCAGGATGCTAGGTTGATGGATTGGTTGTATGTAACCCAGATGTTAAATGGTTCCGGCAATAATCAACATGGTAAATATAAGTCATTTTATCAGGTTGGTGATTTCTCTGATATGGAAGTTAATGCTATTTGGCAGTACTTCAATCAGGCAGGCGATGCTGTTCTTAATCAGGCATTGTTGCAGATTGACTCTTATGGAGGCTGTATCAATGCTAAGGATGAACAGGAGTGCCCGACTTCCGTCTATCAGAGACGCTCAATTCTGAAAGCGCAGCTTCAGGTTTATTGGAGTAGCCCGATGCATGAGCACCACTGTATTGAGTGGTGTCGAAGTTTTTACAAGGCATTTTTTGAGCAGCAAGGCGGCAAACCTTTTCAAGATAATCAGCGCTATCAAGGGTGTTATATAAACTATCCAGATATCGATATGAAATACACGGACGATAGTCATGCGGTGGTCGATACGCGATGGTTGGAGCTTTATTATGGTGATAAACGGCAAATGCTCATTAGGACTAAGCTTAAATTTGACCCCAAAAACATTTTCCGCAGTGAACTGTCCATACCATTAGCGCATCCTTAGGGAAACTCTGATAAACGTTTTGTTCTATTACTGTTTGTTTGAGCGAGTTCTACGGCTGAAGTCAATACAGTATATGTACCATTATCAACACTGAGTACGCTGGCTAACGCAAGCAGCCCTATCGAGGACTCTTTCTGTTTGAAATAGATCATGTCATGTGTGCTAGGGCTTTATCGGTGCACACTGTGCGGGTGAGCAGTTAGGATTCCTTCGTTAAAGCGACTTGCAGCGATTCAGTTTAGATGTCTGCACCTCCGCTACTAAAGGACTAAGAAATCATGCTGAAACAGACAGTTATTAATCAATATGGAAACCGTATCCATGATGCGGCTTCAGTGATGCCAGATATCTCTTCTAAAAACATCCTGATGGGTTTTTGGCATAACTGGAAAGCTGAGGCCGGGCAGGGTTATCAGCAAGGCCTGTTTGCTGAAATGGCCCTCACGGATATCCCGGAAAACTATAACGTGATTGCTGTCGCGTTTATGAAAGGCAGCGGTATTCCTACCTTTAAACCCGATGCCTACAGTGATCTTGAGTTCCGCCGCCAGGTTGGAGTACTGAATGCGCAGGGACGTGCTGTACTGATCTCTCTGGGTGGGGCTGATGCTCATATCGAGCTTCATGCTGGGCAGGAAGAGGCGCTGGCCTATGAAATAGTTCGATTGGTAGAGACCTACGGTTTTGACGGTCTGGATATCGATCTTGAACAACTGGCGATTACTCACGCGGATAATCGAATAGTGATACCGGCGGCACTACGAAGGGTGCGTGAGTATTATAAGAAGGAAGGTAAGCATTTTATAATCAGTATGGCTCCAGAGTTTCCTTATTTGCGCACTAACGGAATCTATCTCGATTATATTACAGCGTTAGACGATATTTATGACTTCATCGCGCCGCAGTATTACAATCAGGGCGGTGATGGTATTTGGGTGGACGAGCTTAATTTATGGGTTACTCAAAATAGCGATACTTACAAGAAAGAGTTTCTCTACTATCTTACCGATAGTTTGATTCATGGTACGCGCGGGTTTTCTAGCATCGCGGCCAATCGTCTGGTAATAGGCTTGCCCTCCAATATTGATGCCGCCGCGACGGGTTATGTGGTAGACCCCCTAAACGCTATTGAAGCTTTGTCGGATCTGGAAAAAGCCGGCAACCCTGTTCGTGGTCTCATGACATGGTCAGTTAACTGGGATAATGGCAGAGATAAGCACGGCAAGCTTTATAACTGGGAGTTTCTCAATCGCTATGGTTACCTTACTGGCGGAGAGACGCCGGTACCAGAAGGGCCGTCAGTACCGACCGGGTTAACTTCCCTCTCTCAAACACCGTCTTCAATACTGCTTAGTTGGCAACCTGCTTCAGGTGTTCATCCGATCCAAAGCTATCAGGTGTATAGGGGCGGAGTGTCAATCGGCGTAACAGCTACACCTACCTTTAACGACAGCGGGTTACGGCCCGATACCGACTATCGCTATCAGGTGAGCGCGCAAGACAGTCAGGGTGGCAACTCCAGCCTAAGTACAACATTGACCGTGCGTACCTTGTCATCTGGTGGAACCCCGCCGGAATGGGTCACGGGCTCCCGGTACAAGGACGGTGACCTCGTCACTCATAAGGGCGTTACCTATATCTGCGTGATGGTACACACCTCGATTTCTTGGTGGGCACCAGACAAGGCTACATCCCTTTGGCAGCGCGCATAACCAAATACTGAAGCTACAGACGGAAAAACAAAGAAATGGAGATTCATCATGTCTAAACATATAGCGAATCCTATCAGCAAGAGCATAGTTCCACGTCACGGTCATATTTTTTCTCCCGCCTCTCGTGCTTACTTTGCTTGGCAGGCAGGTGACTTGGATGAGGGGGCACTCAACCAGCGTGAATCGGGCAAGTTTTTCCCCGCCGTCGCTGGAGGGTTGCTGGACGTGTATGCCCCTGAAGATGTAGCGAACTCGCCGCCGCCGCCGGATGGAAAAATTGCCAGTGCCAATCAGGCTACCGGGCTGTTCCTCGATCAACCCGGTAGCCACTGGCAAAAACATGAGGTGCGCGGTGGCGAGATGCTGGATATTTCGTGGCACTTTACAGCTAACCATGTAACCCGCCGCTGGAACTACTTCATCACTAAAGAGGCTTGGGACCCGAGCCAGGTGCTGTCCCGTGATCAGTTTGAAGCGGAGCCTTTTTATACTGTCCAGATTAATCTGAAACCTTACTGGTCTCATGGCGATGCGATGAAACCACCTTCACCCACTGTTCATCAAATGCCACTGCCAATCCGCGAGGGGTATCACGTTTTGCTGGCAATTTGGGAAGTTGCAGATACCGCAGCGGCGTTCTATCAGGTTGTGGACCTTGATTTTGTAGAGCGGGAGGGCGGCGGTGGGCGGCCAACCACGCCAACCGGCCTAAAAGCCGGTGACATAACCGATAAGCAGGTTCGTTTAACCTGGAACGCTTCAACCGGATCTTCTTCTATCGCGTCCTATCGCATTACCCGTGATGGCTCTACCACTGTTGATGTCTATGTTCCGTTGTTGAGCTGGACTGATAACAGCGTGTTACCGGGGACCAGTTATAGCTATTTTGTCACCGCTATTGATGACAGAGGCAACCAGTCACTACCGAGTACGGCGATTCAGGTTAGAACTCAAGCTGAAGGTGGTGGTACGGCCCCTCCAACGGCACCGGTCAACCTGCACTCTATGAATACCACCGCAAATACTGTGTCATTGATGTGGGGAGCGTCGACAGGTGGTTATCCGTTGAAACACTATAATTTCTATCGCGATGGGGTGCAGGTTGCGACGATCCCTGCTTCACAAACCGGCTATACCGACAGCGGCCTGACTGCCGCAACAATGTATCGTTTTTTTGTGGCCGCCGAAGATACTCAAGGGCAACTGTCGGTGCCTAGCAACGTGCTAAGTGTCACCACCTCTACCGGCGAAGGGGGCGAGACGCCGGAGTGGAAATTAGGTGAGTCCTACAAGGTGGGCGATAAAGTCATCTATCAGGGGGTTAAGTACGCGTGTTTCCAGGCACATATCTCTAACGCGGGTTGGACGCCTGCAGAGACAGTAAATATTCTTTGGTTGCTGGTTTAACTGAGGTTGTCAAATAAAGTGTGTAAGCCGGAACCTTCTTAGGTTCCGGCTTGCAATACCATGACTGATCAAGAGTCTAGTCGACACATGCTACGCCCCTTATTCAGCAAGGCGTGCACGGCGCGTCAGTAGTCATGAGGCCGCGCCCCCTTCGGTTAAATGCCCTTCTCGACGCGCAGCGTCAATCATGCCAAGCAGGTGTGAAGTATTGAATTTAAATAGCAAGCGGAGTTTATAGGCGCTCGCAGTTTTATGGCTGATCATTAACAGCTTGGCGATCTCCTGATTGTTATGGCCGTTCGCTAAAAGTTTTAATATTTCTGTTTCGCGTCTCGTCAATTTTATTGGCTTCTGTTCACGAGACAAGTACGTGCGCTTGATGGATTTTGCCATTTTTAGAGTGGCGTTGGGGAAGTAATTCTTGCCTATTAGCAGTGCTCTTATAGCGAATTGTATTTCACTCAATTCAGCAGTTTTTGAGATGAATCCGGAGGCGCCGGCTTTTAAGCAACGAATTAAATAATTCTCGGCGTCATAGGCGGTGAGTGCGAGTATTTTGCTTGAGCATTTACCCAAGGTCAGTACAGAAATGACGTCCAATCCGTGTATTTCTGGCAGGTCTAGTTCCATTATTAGCAGGTGTGGCTCAAGCATCTTCACCATGTGTAGGGTTTCCTGCCCATTCTCTGTTTCGGCGACGACGGTGTGGCCGTTTTGTTCCAGTAGCCTCTTGATCGAATAACGCATCAGCGCATGGTTGTCGGCGATAACAATGGTGCTCATCCGTAAAATCCTTTTAGGGTAACGTTCCAACTGCTTACGCAGGGCCAAGTCCATCGCAAGTAATACAGATCTCATGCGATGAAGGTCCCACTAACTTAAATATGGTTTTAGAGGTGTTGGCAAGAAAATATCGTCTATACGAAATGTCCTTAGCCCTTGTAGGAATGATCTATAAAAAAATAGAACGGGCTTCCTGTATTGTTGTTCTGGTCTTCCGGTAGATGTCGGTAGGCATATAACTAAGTGGTCGCACCATCGTGCGTTGCACTTGCTATTTGCATGGTCGTGAACTTAATTGATAAGGATATGATGTGAAAAATTTCTCGTTGAAAAAGCTGGTTGTAACCAGCTTTCTATGTGCTTTAGTTGCGCCTTCGCTGACCTATGCGGCGGATGGGATTGTGAACTTTTCAGGAAGCATCACAGATGTGACTTGCGACATTAACGGCCAGGCGCCAGGGGAGGGCAACGTGACCAATGTGGAACTGGGGCGGATCGCGCCAGGTACATTCGCCGCGATCGGCAACGCGTCACCGTTTGTGCCGTTCAAGCTGCAATTGTCGGGTGCGCAATGCACTAACGACGCCAAGGTTTCGATCGATTTCGATCAAGTTGAAAATATCGATTCGGTTACCGGCAATCTCAAGCTGATCGGCAGTGCACCTGCAACAGGCGTGCAGATTCAAGTATTCAACGATACGGCCAATGGCAAGAAAATCCAGCTGGGCCAAAGGGAAACAACGCCTCAGGTGGCAGTGGTCAAAGGCAATACTGCGACCTTGTCCTACAAAGCGTCTTACGTATCGACCGCGCCTGTTGTCACTCCGGGTTCTGGCATTTCGTTCGTGCGCTACACGCTGGCCTATCAATAACCGCTGACAACGCAGGAGGTGGTTCATGGCGCCGATAGCGCGTACGTTTTCTCTCGCCATCGGCGCTGTGTTCCTTGGGCTGTATGTGCAGGCGTCCCAGGCAGCCATTGTGGTGCAAGGCACTCGAGTGATTTTCCCAGCCAATGTGGATGACGTAACGGTCAGGCTGCAAAGCTCCAGCAGTGCGTCTGTACTGGTGCAAAGCTGGGTGGATGATGGGCACGCAGAAATGGCCCCTGAGGATGTCCAGGTTCCCTTTGTTGTCGCTCCTGCAGTCAGCCGGGTTGACCCCAGTGGCGCAGCGGTGTTGAGGATCAGTCGAACCCAATCCATTGCTGTCGCAGACCGCGAATCGCTGTTCTGGCTCAATGTGCTGGAAACTCCGCCGCGCAGGGCTTCGGATGATGCGGTGTTGCAGTTTGCCTTCAGGACACGACTCAAGCTGCTTTACCGTCCGATCGCGCTTGCATCGGGCGTAGACGCTGCTCCCGAGCAGCTCAAATGGACACTTGTGGCGATGCCCAAAAGCGCGGGGGCGACGAACCTGGCGGTGGCGAATCCGACGCCGTATTACGTGTCTTTCGGCCGTATCGAAGTCGACCACGATGGCCAGGTGTTTCCCGTCAAAACCGGAATGGTTGCCCCGTTCGGCAAGACGGTGCTCACAACCTCAATCCGCCTTGACCGCCACGCTACTCGGTTAAAAGTGCGTTACGAAGCCATCAATGACTATGGCGCAAGGCGGATGTTCGAGCAGCCCTTAGGCGAATAACGCCGCAGGCCTAGCGCTTCTGCCCGGTTCCGGCACACGGCCGCGGCATGGGATTGACTATGTTTTTACCTGTTCGATTTCGACCGAGTGCACTCGGTGGTCTGGCTTTGCCATGGGCAAATGAAAGACACCGCTGGGCACTATTTTTATTCGTTGCCGGCCTGCTGGGTGGGCAGCTTCAGGCATGGGCCCAGGATGCGCCAAAGGCAGAGCCTGTCACGCCCAGCCAGCTCGATGAACCGATCACATTCGATTCGCAGATGTTAATGCAAGGAGCGTCCGGCATGGGCATTGATACCACCCGTTTTGAACAGCCGGCACGCAATGTTCCGGGCACATATCGCTTGGATATTCTGGTCAATGGCCAATGGCGTGCGACCCAGGAAGTCGAGTTACGGGCAGTTGTCGGACTGGCTGATGCACAACCCTGCTACAGCGGCGAGTTACTTACGCGTCTTGGCATAGACCTCAAGCGTAGTCAAAGAGGACGCGGCAGCGATAAACAGAGCGCGGTTCTCCCGCAAGGACTGACCTGCGACACGCTTGAGCGTTTTGTGCCGGGCGCTGTCATCCGTGTTGACCTGCCCGAACAGAAACTGCACATCACTGTGGCGCAGTACTACCTGCAACGGCCCGCCACCAGCACCTATGTCGATCCGTCCAGTTGGGACAGTGGCGTAATAGCCGGTTTGCTGAACTACGACGCCAACCTGTTCAGCGTTCAGAGCCAAGGGCGCCGCGACACGCATGCCTATTCAGGGTTGAACATGGGGCTGAACCTGGGCGGTGTCAGGCTGCGGCATAACGCCAGCCTGACCTGGTCACCCACATTGGGTGGGCGTTACCAGCGCGGTTACGCCTATGGTCAGGTCGACCTGACGGACTGGAGGTCGCAGTTACTGGTTGGCGAGAGCACTACCAGTGGTGAGTTGTTCGATGCGGTGTCGTTTCGCGGCGTCCAGCTCGAAAGCGACGACCGCATGTTGCCTGATACGCAGCGCTACTACGCCCCGGTGGTACGTGGCACTGCGACCTCCAACGCCAAGGTTTCTATCTATCAGCGTGGCTACCTGGTCTATGAAACAACCGTAGCGCCGGGCTCCTTCGAGATCGCCGACCTGCAAGCAGCGAGTTTTGGTGGTGACCTGCGGGTAACAGTCACTGAAGCCGATGGTCGCGAACATGGGTTCGTCGTGCCATTTGCCACAACCGTGCAGTTACTTCGCCCGGGCTCGATGCGCTACAGCCTGGTGGCTGCTCAGTTAGTGGATCCCGGCTTGCACGGCCGACCGCCAGTTGTCTTGCAAGGCACCCTGCAACGCGGGCTGGACAACAATCTGACCGGCTATGGCGGCACCGCACTGACCCCCAGCTATGTATCCGGCCTGGCAGGCATGGCGCTTAATACCCGGTTCGGCGGTTTCGCCGCCGACCTCACCGCAGCGAGCACCGAACTCCCCGCAGGGCAGACCCAGCAGGGTTCCAGTTTGCGCCTGTCGTACAGCAAGAACCTGCCCAATAGCCGCACGAATTTTTCGTTGCTCGCCTATCGCTATTCAACCTCAGGGTACTTGGGGCTTCACGATGCCGTAGCGCTTCAGGATCGGATGCGCAACGAGCGAGGGGGCACCTCAGACTTTGCCCGCGTACGCGCGCGGTTCGACGCCAACATCAGCCAGGGGCTGGGCGCCGATGGAGGCAGCGTATATCTCAACAGTTCCTCAAGCCAGTACTGGCAGCATGGGGGACGGACACTCAGTTTCTCCATGGGCTACAGCAATCAGTGGCGCGGCAATTTCTACTCGATTGCGGCTCAGCGTAGCCATAGCGCCTCGCCGGGCGGGCTGCGATATACAGGGGATCAAGACGACACGCAGCTCACCTTCACGCTGTCGATTCCCTTGGGCCGCGATGGGCATGGCGGTGCGGTGATCAACAGTTATGCCAGCCATGACCGTCGCTCAGGCCGGCAGATGTCTACCGGTATATCCGGCGCCTTCAATGAGCGCGGCGATGCCTCTTATGCCGTTTCGGTCGCCCATGCCGACCGGCAGCGCGGTGCCTCCAGCAATGCCAGCGTCAACTACCGTCTGCCCCAAGGCGCGTTCGGTGCAAGCCTTTCCCAGGGGCCGGATTATCACCAGCAGTCACTCAGTGCATCGGGCGCCGTGGTCCTGCACCCGGGCGGCGTGACGCTTGCGCAAACCCTTGGCGAAACGGTGGGTGTGGTCAAGGCACGCGACGCCGAAGGCGCCAGGGTTGGCTACGCAGGGTCGAGCATTGGCAAGGACGGCTACGCGATCATCACCAGCCTGAGCCCTTATCAGCTCAACCAGGTTGATGTCGACCCGCAAGGCGTACCCAATGATGTGGAGCTACAGGTCAGTTCACGCAGCGTCGCCCCTCGTGCTGGCGCCGTGGTGATGCTGGATTTCCCGACACGTAAATCCCGCCCGTTGTTGATCGACAGCCGACGCAGTAATGGCCAGCGCCTGCCGTTCGCTGCCTCAGCTATTGATGTGCAGAGCGGCCAAGTCATTGGTGCGGTGGGGCAGGGCAGCCGGCTGGTGGTACGCAGTGACAAGGATCGCGGCTCGATTCGCGTGGAGTGGGGCAGCGATGCCGCCCAGCAATGCCAAGTGGATTATGCGCTGCCCGAGCGCCACGCCCGCGAAAACAGCGCGTTCGAGTTGCTCAATCTGGTGTGTCACGACATAGACGTCCGGCCTGCAGGCAAGGAGCGTGCGTTGTGAGGTCGCTTTATGCCGTGTGCCTGCTGATTTGCGCCCATGCCAGTAGCAGCCAGGCCGCGTTGACGGTGACGGGGACTCGTTTCGTCTACGCAGCCGATACACGTGCGCTGACGGTGCGGATCAGCAATGGCGGCGAAGCGCCGATCCTGGCCCAGAGCTGGTTGGACCGGGGCCAGATCAATCAAGACCCCTCAGGCCTGTCCGTGCCGTTCGTGGTCAGCCGTCCTTTGTTGCGCTTGGACCCTGGGCAGCGCAGTGCGCTTGAAGTCCGCTATACCGGCGAAGCGCTGCCTGCCGACCGCGAGTCGCTGTTCTGGCTGAACTTCCTTGAAGTGCCACCGCTGCCGCCACGCAGTACGCATCTGCTGCGGCTTTCGTATCGGTTGCGCATGAAGCTGCTGTTCAGGCCGGCGGGGCTGACGGGGAGCGCGGAAGAGGCGGGCCGACAGTTGACCTGGCGCGCACACCGCAAGGCCCTTGAGGCCTGCAATAAGGCACCGTTTTTTGTCTCGCTCACTGCGCAGCGACTGGAGCCGGGAGCCGCTGACGAGATTCAGCGCAGCGCCACGATTGCGCCATTTACCTGCGCGGATTTCCCCCTTACAGAGGCGTCGGCGACACCTGATTTTATCCATTACCAATTTGTTGCAGACAGGGGAGAAATGATCGATGCACGGGCGCCGGTTCACCATGATTAACGATTTCGCGACGAGGCCTTTGCTCGCCGTCGGTGTCGCGCTGGCGCTCTCTGGCGTGCCCTCGGTCTGGGCCCAGGTACCCAGTGCGGGTCAGGTAATGCGTGACATTGAATCCCTGGCGCCGGCACCCCTGCCTTCTGCGCCGGTGCAGGTTGACATGCCCCAGCCTTCAGCACCGTCTCAGGCAACGCCTGGCGGCGGTATGCAGTTGCAAGTGAACGGTTTTGTGATCGACGGCAACCAGGTCTTCAATTGCGAGCAACTGCTTGAACTGCTGGCCGACTTGCCGGGCCAGTCATTGGACCTCGCCGGGCTGCGCGCCGCTGCACAACGCATCACACAGTATTACCAGGCTCACGGGTATGCACTGGCGCGGGCTTTCTTGCCTGCCCAGGACATCGATCAAGGCATCGTGCGTATCCAGGTGCTGGAGGGGCATTACGGTCGCATCGAGTTGAACAATCGCTCCCGCGTGATCGATGCTGTGTTGCAGCAACCGTTGTCGGCATTGCGTCCGGGTGGAGCGGTCTACGACGCAGATCTGGAGCAAAGCCTGTTGTTGCTCAGCGATCTTCCAGGCGTGGCAGTAAAAGGCACTTTGCGCCCCGGCTCACTGCCCGGCAGCACCGACCTGGTGGTCGATGCCGAGCCTGGCCCCTGGTATGCCGGCACTCTGGAAGCCGACAACTACGGCGACCGCTACACCGGCGAATATCGCCTTGGCGCCAGCCTGGTTTTAAACAACCCGCTGCGCCTGGGTGATGCCCTCAACATGCGCCTGCTGCAAAGCGATCAGCACCAACGTTACTACCGCTTCGGCTACAGCCTGCCAGTGGGCCCGTGGTCGACCACCCTTGGCACCTCCTATTCGCGCATGAGCTACCAACTGGGCAAGGACGTAGAAGTGCTCGAAGCAAAAGGCCAAGCCACCGTGCGCAGCCTCTTCGCTTTGCAACCCTTGATTCGCAGCCGCACCTTCAACCTCAGCGCGCAATTGCAGTTCGACGACAAACAGCTGCAAGACGATATCGACCTGTTCGACCTGCACAGCCCCAAGCATGTGGAACTGTGGACTCTGGTTATCAACGCCAGTGGCCAGGATCGCTGGCAGGGTGGCGGGCAGAGTTTCGTCTCGCTCAGCTACAGCGCCGGGCGCCTGGGCATCGGTGAAGCCATCGACCGCACCATGGACCGGCTTAGCGCTGGCGCAGCGGGGCATTTTACACGGGCCAATCTGAGCCTCGGCCGCTTGCAGTACCTGAGCCAGCGGTGGCAGCTGTACAGCCAATTGAATGCGCAGTGGGCGGGTAACAACCTCGACAGTTCCGAGAAGTTTGGCCTCGGTGGCCCTAATGGCGTTCGCGCCTATGCCCTCGGGGCGGGTAGCGGCGACCAGGGCTGGCAGGCCAGCACTGAGCTGCGCTACCTGGCCGCGCCGGGCGTGCAACTGAGCACCTTCGCCGACCGGGGTGTTATCACGGTCAGCAAACGGCCTTGGACTTCAGAAAACAATCAGCGATCACTCACGGCCGCAGGGGTTAGCGCCAGTTGGCGCGGCGCCGGACAACAGCTCAGCGTCACCGCAGCCTGGCCCATCCACGGGACTGAGCAGAACGACGCACCACATCAGAATCCGCGTGTGTGGTTCAGCGCCATTCAGTATTTCTGAGCACATTTGTGCTTGGGCGCAGTACCGCCTTGCAATGCTATGCAAGGCGTCATTAAGGAAGAGGAAATTCATGTGAACAAGGTTTACTCACTGGTCTGGAACCACGCGATGAGCTGCTGGAAGGTTGCTCACGAAGGGGCTCGTCGGCATTGCAAAACGGGCGCTAAATGCTCGGCCATCGGCGCATTGGCGTTGTTGAGCGCTGCACCGGCATTTGCCTTGCCGGTAGGCGGTACGGTGGTCTCCGGCAAGGCCGATATTTTGGGGTTTGAATCCAATTCGCAAATGTCGATCAACCAGCACACCGATAAGCTGATCACCAACTGGACGGACTTCAGCATTGCCGCTGGGCAAAAGGTGGTGTTCAACCAACCAAGCGCCTCTTCTATCGCGCTCAACCGAGTGATTGGCACCAATGTCAGTAGCATCAAAGGTCAGATGGACGCCAATGGTCGCGTGTTTCTGGTTAACCCCAACGGGATCGTGGTCGGTCAAGGCGCACAGATCAACGTCGGCAGCTTGATTGCCACCACCAAGGACATCAAGGATGCGGATTTTGTCGCGGGCAAATACACCTTCAGCGGTGTTTCCAATGCTGAAATCAGCAACAGCGGCACGATCAACGCACAACCGGGTGGCAGTATTGCGCTACTTGGCAACCAGGTGCGCAACGATGGCGTTATCCAGGCCCAGATGGGCCAGGTTGCGTTGGGCGCTGGGAATGATTTCACGGTCAATTTCGACGGCAACCAACTGCTCAATCTTCAGGTCACCGGTGATGCGATCAACGCCCTGGCGCAGAACGGCGGCTTGCTCAAGGCCGACGGTGGCCAGGTGCTGATGACAGGTAAAAGCGCCAATGCGATGTTGCAAACGGTGGTGAATAACCAGGGCGCCATCGAAGCCAAAACCTTGAGCGGCAAAGCTGGCCGTATCACGCTGGATGGCGGCGATGCAGGTACGGTCAAGGTCGGCGGTTCGCTGCAGGCTCACGCCCAAAATACCTATGGCAGCGGTGGCATGATCGAGGCCAAGGGCGCCACGGTCGAGACCCAACTGGGAACCCAGGTCAATACACTGGCCACCAATGGTCAGACCGGTACGTTTAAAGTCAGCGCCAAGACAGTCCAGATTCAGCCAACTGCAGCATCAGCGGGGAAGACCGCCTACTCCGACACATTGTCGCGCAACCTGACCAGCACCAATATTGAGCTGGTCAGTACCGACGGTGATTTGAACCTGGCTGGGCCGATAGCCTGGAACAGCGCCAATGGTCTGACCTTGAGCGCGACCGGGAACGTCAACCTCGACGGTAATGTGGCTGCGACCGGTAGTGGTGCGCGTGTCGCGCTCAATGCCGGTGGTGATGTGAACGTAAACAGTAAGGTTTCACTGACCGGGCTCTTCAGCGACCTCACATTGAATCACGGGGGGGATTCGGTATTAGGCACGGGCGGCCAGTTGACCTTGTCTGGCGCAGGGGCGACGTACGCCTCCAATGGTGATCGGTACACCGTTATCCAGAACCTTGCGCAATTACAGAACATCAACGCAAACCTTAACGGCCATTACGTGCTGGGTAATAACATCGTTGGCCGTTCAGCTCAATTCAAGGCTATTGGTGATAAAGCCGCGTTCGGCGGTATTTTCGACGGTTTAGGCAACACCGTGAGCAACTTGTGGATCTCCAGCACCGGCAGTAACAGTGGGTTATTCGCGGTCTCCTCAGGCACGATCAGCAATCTGACACTGGACAGTGCGACCATCAATAATGGTGGGTCGCAAGCCTATGGGTTTGCAGCGATCGGAGGGCTGGTGGGGCTGAACGTCGGTACATTGTCCAACGTGACTGCCCGCAACCTCTTGGTCAACGCTGGCAGCAGCGGGGCGAACAGCGTCGGTGGGGTTGTTGGGCAAAACTACGGTGGCACAATCAAAAATGCCGTGTCCAGCGGGCGCGTGGCGGGCAACGCGTATACGCACGCCATCGGCGGTATAGCCGGTGAAAACGTTACGACCTCAGGCGGTACGGCGCGCTTAGACCATGTGGTTTCAAATACTGTGGTGGGCGGCGCCATGCAGCGAGACGCCATGGGTGGCGTTGGCGGGCTGGTGGGCTGTTCTCTTATACACATCTCCGAGCCCACGAGACCGTCTCATAT
>NZ_WJZM01000064.1:0-34265 GCF_021609545.1 Pseudomonas sp. PA-1-6B | reverse complement strand
CTTTTTTTGGTGAGTTTGGTGGGTTTTTGGGGGGAAGAATATTGGCAGTCGACGGCGATCTGATATTCCAACCCGAGGGCACATAACGATGTCCCTTTTTCTTGTGTATAGCATTGTGATGTTCGCTTGGGTGTTTGTCGTCTTCGTACTGATAGTGTTTGCTGAATACGCAAAGTTGGATGAACTGGAAAGTTACTTCAGTGAGAACGAGAAGGTTCTTAGACATAAGCGTTTCAGGGAAGGATATGATCCGATCGATAGATATCATCGAATGAGCCTGATGATCGACATCCTGTCAGGGCCGAAAGCTTTTCTGAAGGCAGGCCTTGTGACCGAAGCCGAGCTGGCGTCTGTCCCCTTGACGCTTAAGCGCTGGGCCTTGTGGCCGTATCGCCTCGCGGATGTTTGTATCATCGAAATGATTGTGTGGGAAGTATGGCGCAGATGGTGCGATATCCCAATTCCATAGAACTAGGCCTCACTCGCGAAAACACCTCATGAGTTGGCAATTGGTAGACGTGCGCGAACCTGCAGGCGGTCATTACGGGGCGTTATAGATCAAGAGTGATTCGATTTTCCCACCTGGGGCATGACAATGTCGTTTTTTCTCGCTTACACCCTGGTGATGGTGGTTGGAGCGTTCGTCATTTTGGGATTAATGCTCTTTGTCGAACGAACAAAACTCGAGGCGTTGGAAGGTTACTTCATTGAAAACGTGCAGGTGCGTAAATATCAGCAACGCTGGGGACGAAACCAGCGACTCGTCAGGTTTCATCGCATGTGTCTCATGATTGATATCCTCCGCGCGCCAGAACGCTCCGTGAAAGAAGGTTACATGACCGAGGCAGAGCTAGCCGTCATTCCGCCAGCGCTCAAGCGTTGGGCTGTATGGCCCTATCGGCTCGCGATAATGTGGGCGATCAGTTGGGGCTATTGGTGCACCTGGCTTTAGAGGTGCTCTCGCTTCTTGAGCCTGAATTCCAGGCTCACATTTTTTAGAAAAAGTGCTGTACATGCATACAGTCTTATCCTACAGTCCATCCCAGGTGACCGGATGTCACCGGTTACCTGAGCTTCAATTTTTTAACTATGGATGGATAAAAAATGAAATCGAAAAAAGCCTTTATGCTAGGCGCGGCCATGATGGCCTCCTGCTTCGTTTCGGCCTTTGCCCTGGCTGATCAAGCGCCTGCGAAACTCAGTGCCGAAGCGGTCAAGCAGGCCGTGAACAAAGCGCTCAAGTCCGGCGGCAAGCTGGACGCCTCGAAGGTTTCGACCGAACTCAAGAAAAAACTGCTGGTGGCCAAGTCTGGTCAGTCCAAGGCCGTGACCCGATCCCTCAAGTCCGAGCCGTTCGACAGCGTGGTGAGTGAGTTGAAAAAGCCGGCGCAAGGCGCGTTGAAAGGTGCGGCTATCGCGGCGTTTGAACCGCTGTTTCCAACCCTGGATATCAACACGCTTTACACCGTCGATGCGGTGCAGGCCGGTAACGAGTTTGCCTACCACTTCAACCTGCTGCAGAACGCACGAGTGCAGGTGCAACTGGTCAACCAGAGCGCAGGCGCGGATATGTCGCTGACCCTGTTTCAGGATGACGGCCAGGGCAACCTGAGTGTGGTCGGTTCGTCGGATGCTGCAGGCAATGCCGATGAATACCTCAACGGTGTGCTGCCGGCCGGCGACTACTACTGGTACATGGTGGCCAAGGTCGCCGATAACGCGCAGTTCAGTTTCGGCGTGGCGGTGGACAGCAACATCGACGCGTTCGAGCCCAACGACAGCGCGCAAACCGCGTTCGTATTGCCCGATTCGATGAACAAGGTCAGCGGCAATCTCGACAGCGCCAACGATGTCGATTACTTCGACTTCACGGCGGTCCGTGGCCAAAGCGTGAGCATGTACCTGGCGGGCGACGAGAACGGCAGCCGAAACCAGTGGATCTTCGACCGCTTTGATGGCGCCAACTGGGTCACCGTGCCGGCCGGTTCTACCTCGACCTACCCGAGCGTCGCGCCGGGCACCACGGTGAAGGTGCGTGTACGGGCCAACCCGGCGGTGGCGCATGACCCGAGCAAGTATTACCAACTGAGCCTGGGTTCCACACCGCGCTTGAACACCAGCAGTGTCAAAGGTGACAACATCGTGCGGGTGACGGAAGTGTGGCTGGCCACGCAAACCGCTCGGCTGTTGAACTGGTCGACCCAATGGTCGGACTCTACCGGCGCGCCGTTGCTGGGGGTTACGCCGGTATTGCGCGTCGATAACCACTTCGTCGACTTGAACTACCGTTGGGTTGACTACAAAGCGACTACCAACAGCGCGGGTGTATCAGAGGCCACGGCTAATATCGGTACGTGCTTCGGTGACTACACGACGGTGATCAACGACAGCAGCACCGGTGTGCCGTACAAGTGGAGAACCACCTACAACGAGGGTGGCTGGCGCATTGAGCTGGCCGAGTTCCCGGGTGTGGGCGTCGGCGGTGAGAACGTGCAATACGTCAGCCTGGGGCATATCTGCACTCAGGACATCATCCACTGACAGCGTGATGTGAAGTAGAAGGGGCGGCCTCTAGAGGCCGCCCCTTTTTTGTGGCTTTTTCCTGATCATTTCTGGCTATCGGGAGGACGCGGCTCCCAATACAAAGTGCCAAACAGATAGTCCATCAACGGCAGCACGATGTTGAAATTACGCCCCTGCATCAGCTCACGGCGGTGGTGCAAGGCATGCAGGCGGTGCATCTGGCGAATCCATGGCAGGCGTGCCACCGGGTGTTCGGCAGGCAGGTGTTCGCAGGCATGGAACACTTCGTAGAGCAGGTAGCCAAGGATCATGCAGCCTGCAAACAACCCGGCAACGTTGGGGCTCAGTTGGCTGAGCAGCCACCAGGCGGGAAGGGTGATGGCCAGGCTGTGCAGCATGATCAGCCAGGCTGGAAAGAGGATGACGCGCCAGTCCCGAGGGCTGTCGTAGGTCATGTGGCCGGGGGTGAAGAAGCTGTGGTGATCGCCGGTGTGGCGTGCATAGAACAGCCGGGCGAATGCATGTTTGTGATGGCCCAGGTGGCGGTGCACGAGGTAGATGCACAGGTTGAAGAACAGCAGGGTCAGGGGCACGGTCAGCCACTGGAGGGCGGTGATATCGGCGGTGGAGGACCAGGCCAGCGTGATGCAGGCGATGCCGTAGCCAAGCACGAATGCGGCGTGCAGCCAGGGGTTGTAACGCGGGTTGACGCTTGCGCGGTAACGGTCGCGGAAAGTCTCGGTCGGGTGGGGCATGGCCGGCTGCTCGCTGTGTTTTTATTTGAGGCTGAGCTTAGTTGGCGTAAGCGGATGTGCGAGTTTTTACTGACCACCTCATCCCCCTGTGGGAGCTGGCTTGCCTGCGATGGCGGTGTATCAGGGCCAGATAAGTAGACTGACACTGCGCCATCGCAGGCAAGCCAACTCCCACATTTTTGCCCGAGACCGACCAGTGGAGGCTTGCACAGGTCTGAATTACTTGTTAGTTTCTGGCAAAATGTTAACGATAACATTTGCTCTAAAAATAAAAACAAAACAGAGACCCACGCCATGAAAATGCTCCCAAAAACCCTGTGTTTACTGGCTGCCAGCATCACCCTGGGCAGCGCGACCCCCGCGTTTGCCGACGCTGCCAAGCCCATCCGCATCGGCGCCTCGTTCCAGGAAATCAACAACCCCTATTTCGTCACCATGAAAAACGCCCTGGAAGAAGCCGGCGCGACCATCGGTGCCAAGTTGATCATCACCGACGCCCGCCACGACGTGTCCAAGCAGGTCAGTGATGTCGAAGACATGCTGCAAAAGGGCATCGACATCCTGCTGATCAACCCCACTGATTCGGTCGGCGTGCAATCGGCCGTCAAGTCGGCCCATGCTGCCGGTGTCGTAGTGGTGGCGGTGGATGCCCAGGCAGATGGCCCGTTGGATTCATTCGTGGGGTCGAAGAACTTCGACGCCGGTTTCCAGGCCTGTGAGTACCTGGCTAAAACCATCGGTGACAAAGGCAATATCGCCATCCTTGACGGCATCGCCGTGGTGCCGATCCTCGAACGTGTGCGCGGCTGCAAAGAGGCGGTGGCCAAGCACCCGGACATCAAGATCGTCAGCATCCAGAACGGCAAACAGGAACGCGATCAGGCCCTGACCGTCACCGAAAACATGTTGCAGGCCCAGCCTACCCTCAAGGGCATTTTCAGCGTGAATGACAATGGCTCCCTCGGCGCGCTGTCGGCCATCGAAGCCAGCGGTATGGACGTGAAGCTGGTCAGCGTCGACGGTGCGCCGGAAGCGATCAAGGCGATCCAGAAACCCGGCAGCCATTTCATCGCCACCTCGGCCCAATACCCCCGCGACCAGATCCGCCTAGCCCTGGGCATCGCCCTGGCCAAGAAGTGGGGCGCCCAAGTACCGGCCAGCGTGCCGGTGGACATCACCCTGATCGACCAGGCCAAGGCCAAGGACTTCAGCTGGTAAACCCAACAGGCCCCGCGTAGTTCGTGGGGCCCAGGTCTTCCTTCTGAGTGCGAGGTCGGCGGTATGAGCAGTCTTCTGAAGCTGGAAAACATCTGTAAGCGTTACCCGGGGGTGCAGGCCCTCAAGGCCATCAACCTGCAAGTGGAGCGTGGCGAAATCCACGCCTTGCTCGGCGAAAATGGCGCGGGCAAATCCACCCTGATGAAGATTCTGGGCGGTGTCGAGCATCAGGACGAAGGGCAGATCCTTATCGACGGGCAGGCCCGAAAATTTGCGACCTATCGGGATGCGATTGCCGCCGGGATTGGCATTGTGTTCCAGGAGTTCAGCCTGATTCCCTACCTCACGGCGGTAGAAAATATCTTCCTCGGCCATGAACTGAGCAACCGCTTCGGCCTGTTGCGCAAGCGCGAAATGGCCGAGGCCGCGCAGGCGTTGTTCGAGCGCCTCGGGGTCAGCATCGATCTGCACTGCGCGGTCAAGCACCTGAGCGTGGCCGAGCAGCAGTTTGTCGAAATCGCCAAGGCCCTGGCTTTGGACGCACGCCTGCTGGTGCTCGATGAGCCGACCGCGACGCTGACTCCCAGTGAGGCCGAGTTGCTGTTCGACATCATGCGCGAACTCAAGCGCCAGGGTGTGGCGGTGATTTTTATCTCGCATCACCTGGAAGAGATTTTTCAGGTCTGCGACCGCATCAGCGTGCTGCGCGACGGCGGCAATGCAGGCGTCACCGAGGTGGCTGACAGCGACATCGACCGCCTGGTCGAGATGATGGTCGGCCGCCGCCTGGAGTGCAGCTTTCCGCCTAAACCCGCTACTGCACGCGGCCCCTTGCTGTTGGAGGTCAAGGACATCCAGCTGGTGCGCAACGGCCCCCACAACCGTTTCAATGTGCACAAGGGCGAGATCCTGGGCTTCGCCGGTCTGGTGGGCTCGGGCCGCACTGAACTGGCCCTGGGCATGATGGGCGCGCTGCCCACGGTGAGCAAAGACGTGTGGCTGCGCGGAGAAAAAGTCAGCCTCGATGACCCGGCCCAAGCCCTGGCCTGCGGCATCGGCCTGCTCCCCGAAAGCCGCAAGAGCGAAGGGCTGATCACCGCCTTCAGCATTCGCGAAAATATCTCGCTGAACAATTTGCCCAAGTATCAGCACGCCTCGGGCCTGATCGACAAGGCCCGCGAGTGCGCCAGCGTCGAAGCGCTGATGCGCCAGCTGTCGATCAAGGCACCCAGTGGCGAAAGCCTTGTGGTGAACCTCAGCGGCGGCAACCAGCAAAAAGTCGTGATCGCCCGCTGGATCAACCACCACTGCGACGTGCTGGTGTTCGACGAACCCACACGCGGCATCGACGTGGGTGCCAAGGCGCAGATCTACGCGTTGATGCGCAGCCTCACCGAACAGGGCTACGCGATCATCATGATTTCCTCCGAGCTGCCCGAAGTCATCGGCATGTGCGACCGCGTCGCCGTGTTCCACAAGGGCGCCATCGTCAAGGTACTGGAAGCGTCCGCCGTCAATCCTCAAGAGGTCATGCGCCATGCAACAGGGGGCTCAAGTGAATACGTCCATTAACACCGCCGGCAACGGCCGCTTGCGCCTGAATCTGGCGCGGCTGCTGCGTTCGCCGGCGTTTTATCCCTTTGTCGGGCTGGTGGTGGTGACCCTGGTGATGATCCTCGCCAGTGACACCTTCCTCACTGCCAGCAATCTCTCCAACATCGCCCGCCAGGTGTCGATCAACGCGATCATCGCAGTGGGCATGACCTGCGTGATTCTCACCGGTGGCATCGACTTGTCGGTGGGGCCGGTGATGGCGTTGTCCGGCACCTTGACCGCCGGGCTGATGGTCGCCGGGTTGCCGCCGGGCCTGGCGATTGGCGCCGGGCTGCTGGTGGGCGTGGCCTTCGGCATCGGCAACGGGCTGTTCGTGGCGTACCTGCATATGCCGCCGATCATCGTCACCCTGGCGACCATGGGCATCGCCCGCGGGTTCGGGCTGATGTACACCGACGGCTACCCGATTTCCGGCTTGCCAGAGTGGTTCGCGTTCTTCGGTCGCGCCAGTGTGTTTGGCCTGCAGGTGCCGATCCTGATCATGCTGATCACCTACCTGGCGGCCTATGTGCTGCTGCAACACACCCGCATCGGCCGCTACATCTACGCCATCGGCGGCAATGAAGAAGCGGTGCGCTTGTCCGGGGTGCGAGCGGCGCGTTTCAAGCTGCTGGTGTACGGCATCAGCGGCTTCACCGCCGCGATTGCCGGGCTGGTGCTCACCTCGCGCTTGATGAGCGGCCAGCCGAATGCCGGCGTGTCGTTCGAGCTGGATGCGATTGCCGCCGTGGTACTGGGTGGTGCGTCGATTGCCGGCGGCCGCGGAGTGATCATCGGCACCTTGCTCGGCGCCATGCTGCTGGGCGTGTTGAACAACGGTTTGAACATGCTTGGCGTGTCGCCCTACGTCCAGAGCGTGATCAAGGGCGGGATCATCTTGCTGGCGATTTTCATCAGCCGTCAGCGCCATCGTTAATACCTCACTACACAGGACCGAACACATGGACAAGCACACTCACATGCAAGCCGTCGTCTGCCACGGCCCGAAAGACTACCGCCTGGAGCGCATCGGCAAACCCCAGGCGCGTGCCAATGAGCTGGTGATCCGTATCGCCGCCTGCGGCATCTGCGCCAGTGACTGCAAGTGCCACTCGGGCGCGGCGATGTTCTGGGGCGGCGACAACCCCTGGGTCAAGGCGCCGGTAGTACCGGGCCACGAATTTTTCGGCTACGTGGTCGAAGCCGGCGAGGGCGCCGAGGAGCACTTTGAGGTCAAGGTCGGTGACAAGGTCATCGCCGAACAGATCGTGCCGTGTGGCAAGTGCCGCTTCTGCAAATCGGGCAAATACTGGATGTGCGAAGTGCACAACATCTTCGGCTTCCAGCGCGAAGTGGCCGAAGGCGGCATGGCCCAGTACATGCGCATTCCCAAGACCGCCATCGTGCACAAGATCCCTGAGTCGGTGTCCCTGGAAGACTCGGCGCTGGTGGAGCCGATGGCCTGCTCGATCCATACCGTCAACCGTGGCGATATCCAGCTCGACGACGTGGTGGTGATTGCCGGCGCGGGTACCCTGGGCCTGTGCATGGTCCAGGTCGCTGCTCTGAAGACCCCGAAAAAACTGGTGGTGATCGACATGGTCGATGAACGCCTGGAGCTGGCGAAAAAATTCGGCGCCGATGTGGTGATCAACCCCGCCCGTGACAACGCTCGCGAGATCATCAACGGCCTCACGGACAACTACGGCTGCGACGTCTATATCGAAACCACCGGCGTACCGGCCGGCGTCACCCAGGGCCTGGACCTGATCCGCAAGCTCGGGCGCTTTGTCGAGTTCAGCGTGTTTGGCGCCGAGACCAGCGTGGACTGGTCGATCATCGGCGACCGCAAGGAGCTCGACGTGCGCGGTGCGCACCTGGGCCCGTATTGCTACCCGATCGCCATCGACCTGTTCGAGCGTGGCCTGGTCACCTCCCAAGGCATCGTCACCCATGATTTCCCGCTGGACGACTGGGCCGAGGCGTTTGAACTGGCCAACTCGACCAAGTCGATCAAGGTGCTGTTGAAGCCGGTGCTCTGAGATGGACTACGTCATCGGTGTAGACATTGGCACCCAGAGCACCAAGGCGCTGCTGGTGGATGCCCAGGGCACGATCATCGCCCAGCACAGCCACGGCTACCGGGTGGGCACCCCGAAAGTGCGCTGGGCCGAGCAGTGGCCGCAGGTGTGGCTGGATGCTGTCGAAACGTGCGTGGCCCAGTGCATGGCCAAGGCCGGGGTGCCGGCGCCGCAGGTCAAGGCGCTGTGCATCAGCAGTTTGTACGGTGGTTCGGGCATTGCCGTGGATGCGCAGATGACGCCGCTGCACCCGTGCCTGATCTGGATGGACCGCCGCGCCGGCGAGCAGGTGGCCTGGGTGCGTGAGCATGTGGATCTGGAGCGCTTGTTCGCCATCACCGGCAACTCGGTGGACAGCTACTACGGCTTCACCAAGATGCTCTGGCTCAAGCAGCACCAGCCTCAGGTGTGGGCGAATACCCGTTACCTGTTGCCGCCCAACAGCTACATCAATTGGTGCCTGACCGGCGAGTTGGCGGTGGACCACAGCAGCGCCGGGAATATCGGCGGTGTCTACGACGTGGCGGCGCGCAACTGGTCAGGCGAGATGCTGGAGGCGTTGGGTATCGCGCAGTCGATGATGCCCGAGCGGTTGCTGTATTCCGGCGAGGTGGTGGGTGGTTTGCTTGCAGACTGGGCCGCACGCCTGGGCTTGCAGGCGGGCACGCCGATCCTCGCTGGGGGCGTGGACGCGGCCATGGCGACCCTGGCGGCGGGTGTCACTCAGCCAGGCAATCATGTGGCGATGATCGGCACCAGCATGTGCTGGGGCTATCTGAACCAGCAGGTGGATGCACGTCACGGTTTGGTGAGCATGCCCCACGTCTACAACGGCCACCGCGACCTGTACATCTTCGGCGGTGCGATCACCGCCGGGGCCTCGGTCAGCTGGTTTCGCGAGCAGTTCTGCCAGGCCGAAGAACAGCAGGCCCAGGCCACGGGGCAAGACAGCCTGGCGCTGCTGGAGCAGAGCGCGATGAAGATTCCGGCAGGCAGCGAAGGCGTGGTGTTTTTGCCTTACTTGATGGGCGAACGCAGCCCGGTATGGGATGACCGCGCCAGCGGCAGTTTTGTCGGGCTCAACCTCTACCACAGCCGCTTTCACCTGTACCGCGCAGTGCTGGAGGGCGTGAGTTTTGCCCTGCGCCACAATATCGAAGCGGGCAGCCAGGGCGCGCATTCCCTGGACCCGCGCCTGATTGTGGTGGGCGGGGCCAGCCATTCGGACCTGTGGATGCAGATCATCGCCGACGTCACACGCTACCCGGTGTACACGATCGTGCAGGAGGTAGAAGCAGCCCTGGGCGCGGCGTTGTTGGCGGCGCATACGATGGGGTTGGTGAGTGATGGGCAGATGGACACGGGTTGGGTGCAGTTGCAATTGCGGGCGCAGCCCAAGCGGGAGAATGTCATGACCTATGACCGGGCGTTTGCCGAGTACCTCAAGCTGTATCCGGCCCTGAAACCGGTCATGCACAACCTGCAATCCACCTGATTCAACACAGTCCAAAACTGTGAGAGCTGGCTTGCCTGCGATAGCGGTGTATCAGCACCCGATAAGGAGACTGACACTGCGCTATCGCAGGCAAGCCAGCTCCCACAGTGGGTCTTCATTGGCTTTGAGATCTTTATTTATGACTACCACCTTCGACTTCTCGTACCAGCGCATCCTCGTCACCGGTGCCAGCAGCGGCATCGGTCGCGAAATTGCCCAGCAACTGATCGCCAGCGGCGCCGAAGTCTTCGCTCTCGGTCGCGATGCCCAGGCGTTGGCGGCATTGGGGTGCCGCACCTTGTGCGTGGATATCGCTGACAGCATCGCCCTCGATAAAACCCTGCAAGATTTGCCGCCTCTGCACGGTCTGGTCAACTGCGCCGGTATCTCACGCCTGGAGCCCGCCGCTGCCATCAGCGCCAACGCCTTCGACCAGGTAATGCACGTCAATGCCCGCGCCGCTGCGCAAGTGGCCAGCCGGGTCGCGGCAAAGATGATCGAGGCGAATATGGCCGGCAGCATCGTCAACGTCTCCAGCCAGGCGTCGTTGGTGGCGCTGGACGATCACCTGAGCTACTGCGCCTCCAAGGCTGCACTGGATGCGATCACCCGCGTGCAATGCGCCGAGTGGGGCCGTTTTGGCATACGCGTCAACAGCGTCAACCCCACCGTGACCTTGACGGCCATGGCGACGATGGCCTGGTCCGACCCGGCCAAGCGCGACCCGGCGCTGGCAGCGATTCCGTTGGGGCGTTTTGCGCAACCGGCGGAAGTGGCGCTGCCGGTGCTGTTTTTGCTTAGCGACGCGGCGAGCATGATCAGTGGCGTGAGCCTGCCTGTGGACGGCGGCTACACCAGCCGCTAGCCGTTTTCCAACTGCCCGGCGATGACCACTTTGTCCCGTGGCTTGTGCGGGTCTTGCAGGCGATCAAGCAGCAGGCGCACCGCACTGCTGCCGGCCAGGGATGCGTCGTGGGCCACGCAGGCAATCGGCACGCCAAAGATATCGGCGAAGGGCAGGCGGTCGATGCCGCAGATGGTCAGGCTGTCATGGGCGATGTTGTGCATGCGCAACGCGCGCAGGGCACCCAGGGTAATCAACTGGTTGAAACCCATGATCGCGTCCGGCGCCGAGTGTGCGGCCAGGTAATCGAGGGTGTGCAGGTAAGCCGGCATCAGCGTGTAGTCGCCCGCCTGCACCTCGACCTGGATGTCGGGATGTTCGGCCAGCACTTCCCGCAGGCCTTTGAGGCGCTCCACGCTGATACGCGAGTGCTCGGGGCCGGTCAGCACCAGCAGGCGCTTGAGGTTCGGGGTTTGGCGTAACAGGTAGTGCGCGGCTTGCAGGCCGCTGTGGTAGTTGTCGAGCACCACACGGCTGAACGGGCTGTCGTGGATCGTGCGATCGAGCAGCACCACCGGGGTCTTGCCGTTGCCCAGGCGCTCCAGGTAGTCGGGCTGGTAGCTCGGCTCGTCGGAGACCGGCGACAGGATGATCCCCGCCACGCGATAGCCCAGCAGGGTATCGACCGCCTTGCTTTCCAGTTCTTCCAGCTCATCGGTGTCCACCAGCATGATGGTGTAGCCGTGCTTTTTCGCCTCGCGGGAAATCGCCTTGATCATCTCGCTGTAGAACGGGTTGTCTACCGATGCGGTGATGACCCCGATGATCAGGCTTTCACTGCGCTTGAGCCCACGGGCGAAGGCGTTGGGCACGTAGTCCAGCTCGCGTGCCACTTCCAGGATGCGCGCCAGGGTGGCGGGTTTGACCAGGTCGGGTTTGCTCAAAGCGCGGGACACCGTAATGGTGGTCATGCCGACCCGTTTGGCGATGTCGCTGATGGTGACGGACTTTTTCTTGTTCATCGGTAAGACTGCGAGAGTAAACACCAGCAGGCTAGCATGCGCGCAGGCGTAGAGTGATTCAAATCAGCGGATCCCAGCGTTGCGACCAGTCGCCTTCGGCCTTCACCACCTCGCGCAGCAGTTCCAAGGCCTGCTGCAACACCGCTGAATCTCGCGCCCGCGAATATACCAGGTAGGTCGGAAAGCTGAATTCCGGCGCCTTGGGCACGCGCTGCATGACGCCGCTGTCCAGGTAGCTCTGCACCACCCGCGTGCGGAAGTAGCCAGCACCGCCATTCTCCAGGATGTACTGCAACGCCAGCGGCCCCAGGTTGAAACTCAGCGCGGCACGCGCACGGTCGGGCAGGGCAGCGTCGTGTTGCTGGCGAAAACCCTGGCCCCAGTCGATATACACGTAGGGCGAGGGTTTGCTCGCCAGTTGCACCAGAATCAGTTTTTCTTCCAGCACTTGCTCCACCTGCAAGCCCGGCCAGTATTGCGGCTGGAACACCAAGGCGGCATCTAGCACACCCAGCTCCAGTTGGCGCAGCAGGTATTCGCCTTCACGCACTTCGGTGCGCAGGGCGTGCCCCGGTATCTGCTCGCGCAGCGCCTTGGCCCAGCCGAGCATCAACGGGTTGCACAGGCTGACCTCCCCGCCGATATGCAGCACATTGCGATAGCCGTCCGGCAATGGCAGGTCACGGCGGGCGGCTTCCCAGGTTTGCAGCAACTGGTTGGCGTACACCACGAAGGCCTCGCCGTCGGCGGTCAGCCGCGCACCGGCACGGTTGCGCACGAACAGCGTGCAGCCGAGCTGGTTCTCGAGGTTTTTGACACGAGCGGTGATAGCGGTCTGGGTGACGTGCAGTTTCTCGGCCGCCGCGGCCAGGCTGCCGCAGCGGGTGATTTCGAGGAAGGTGCGTGCCAGTTCGATGTCCATGAAGCCCCCGGGGATGAATGGGGGACAGTGTAAAGGAATGCGGTCAAACCTGTGGGAGCGGGCTTGCTCGCGAAGGCGGCCTGGCAGTCAACACAGTTGGATGGTGTACATATCCATTGCTGCGGTAACGGCCACTTAGGGTTCCGCCCTGACGGCGGCTCACTTTCGAAAAGCGGCAAAGTAAGCAAAACGCTCTTGCCCCACCACTCGGCACCTCGCTTAGGCTCGGTGTGCCCGTAATCCGCCAGTGATTTGGGGGGGCGCCTGAGATCAAGATCAAAAGCAGATCAAGAGCAAGATCAAGAGCGGCTCGCTTCGCATCGTGGTTACCCTTGGCTGCTACAACCTACAAAATTGTGTAGAAGCTGCGACGGCGGTGTGTCAGAGGCCAATGTGCTGACTGAACCAGCGCTATCGCAGGCAAGCCAGCTCCCACAGTTGCGGGTATTTCAGGTCGGGCTTCTCGGTGTGTGCAAGTGCGCTGTGGGGAATGCCTGTGCATACGCGTGACACACCCTCAACACCTGCTCATCGGCAAACCGCGCACCCACCACATGCAAGCCCACCGGCAAGCCATTTGCCGCCAACCCACAGGGCACTGACGCCGCCGGTTGCTGGGTGAGGTTGAACGGGTAGGTGAACGGCGTCCATTCCATCCACTCAGTCATTCCCGAACCCGGCGGTACGTTGTGCCCGGCTTCGAACGCGGTGATCGGCATCATTGGTGACACCAGCACATCGTAATGCTCATGGAAGGCTGCCATCCGTGCAACCAGCGCCGCTCGCGCTTCGAGGGCTGCGTTGAAATCATCCAGGCTCAAGCGCTCGCCCCGTTGTGCAATGCGTAGCAGCCCTGGGTCGAGCAGTTGCCTTTGCGCCTCGCTCATCGCGCCGGTCAGGCGAGCGGCACCGGCGGCCCACAAGGTGCTGAAGACATCCAACGGGTCGCTGAAGCCAGGGTCGATCTGCTCGACATGGGCGCCCAGTTGCACCAGGCCCTGCACAGCCTGATCCACTACCTGGGCAACTTGCGGGTCGACTTTCACATAGCCGAACGTGGGGCTATAGGCGACACGCAACCCTTTCAAGTCCGTCCCTGGAACGAGCCAGGGCGTGGTTCGCGGCGCGCCGATCAAGCCGTCCCGTGCATCCGGTCGCGCCACGGCTTGCAGCATCAGCACACTGTCTTGCACGGTGCGCGTCATCGGCCCCAGGTGCGACAGGATCGTCATGGAGCTGGCCGGCCATTGCGGCACATAGCCGAAGGTCGGCTTGATCCCGAAGGTGCCGGTAAACGCACAGGGAATACGGATCGAGCCGCCGGCGTCGCTGCCCTGGTGCAGCACGCCCAGGTTCAATGCCGCCGCCGCAGCGGCGCCCCCGGACGAACCGCCGGCGGTGGTGCGCGTGTCCCACGGGTTGCGGGTGATGCCGTACAGCGGGTTGTCGGTCACGCCTTTCCAGCCGAATTCCGGGGTGGTGGTCTTGCCCAGCAGCACCGCGCCGGCCTTGCGCATGAAGGCCGAGAAGGGCGCGTCCACGTCCCACGGGCCCTCGGCACTGGAGGTGCGCGAGCCTTTGCGCGTGGGCATGCCGGCTGTCAGCGTGAGGTCCTTGATCGACGCCGGCACGCCATCCAGGGCGCCGCAAGGTTCGCCCTTGAACCAGCGTTGTTCCGACGCCCGCGCAGCGTCCAGGGCGCCTTGCGGGTCGACATGGCAGTAAGCATTCACTGACGGGTTGTAGCGCTCGATGCGCAGCAACGCGTCTTCGGTGACCTCCACGGGCGACAAGGTCTTGTCGCGAAAGTGCTGCAGCAGTTGCACCGCCGTCAATTGGCCGATCTCACTCATGCTGGAACTCCCTGCGCCGCGTTGACCATGGCGCGCAGCAACACCGCGCAGCCTGCGGCCAGATCATCCGGCGCGGCGTTTTCGATTTCGTTATGGCTGATGCCGCCTTCGCACGGCACAAAGATCATCCCGGCCGGGCCCAGTTCAGCAACGAATATCGCGTCATGCCCGGCGCCGCTGACAATGTCCATATGGCTCAAGCCCAATGCCTGGGCAGCCTCGCGCACGGCATTGACGCAGGCAGGGTGGAAGTCCAGCGGCGGGAAGTCGGCAGTCGGCGTCAGTTCAAACGTCAAGCCGTGGCGGGCGGCCGCGTCTTCGATCACTGCGCGCACTTCATCGACCATGGCTTGCAGCTTGTCGGCGTGCAGGTGACGCAGGTCGATGGTCATGTGCACCTGGCCGGGGATCACGTTGCGCGAGCCAGGGTGCAGGTTAAGGCAGCCGACGGTGCCGCAGGCGTGAGGCTGATGCTGATGAGCGATACGGTTGACCGCGCTGACCACCTCGGCAGCGCCCACCAGGGCATCCTTGCGCAGGTGCATGGGCGTAGGGCCCGCATGCGCCTCTACGCCGGTGAGGGTCAGGTCGAACCACTTCTGGCCCAGGCAGCCCATCACCACGCCCAGGGTAATCGCCTGGTCCTCCAACACCGGGCCTTGCTCGATATGCGCCTCGAAATAAGCGCCCACCGGATGGCCCAGCACCGCACGCGAACCGGCATAGCCGATGCGCTGCAATTCGCTGCCCACCGACAGGCCTTGATCGTCGAGCTTGTCGAGGGTCTCCTGCAAGTCGAACTTCCCGGCAAATACCCCGGAGCCCATCATGCACGGCGGGAAGCGCGAGCCTTCTTCGTTGGTCCACACCACCACTTCGATGGGGGCCTGGGTTTCGATCTGCAAGTCATTGAGCGTGCGGATCACTTCCAGCCCGGCCATTACCCCGTAGCAACCGTCGAACTTGCCGCCGGTGGGCTGGGTGTCGATGTGGCTGCCGGTCATGACCGGGGGCAGGGTGGGGTTGCGTCCAGGGCGCCGCGCGAAAATATTGCCGATGGCATCCACACTGACGCTGCACCCGGCGGCTTCGCACCACTGCACGAACAGGTCGCGGGCCTGGCGGTCCAGGTCGGTGAGGGCCAGGCGACACACGCCGCCCTTGGCCGTGGCGCCGAGCTGGGCCAGGTCCATCAGTGACTGCCACAAACGGTCGCGGTTGATCAGCGGGGCATCGCTCTGGAGCGGTTGCGCAAGACTATTCATCAGGAATCTCCACTCAGGCACTCAAGGCCAGGTAACGGTTTTTGATCGTCGGGTCGGCGCGGAAGTCAGCGGCGCTGCCCTCGTACACCACGCGGCCCTGTTCGAGCACGTAATGGCGGTCGGCGAGCTTGTCGCAGACCATCAGGTTCTGTTCCACCAGCAACACCGGCAGGCCCTCGTCCTTGACCTTGCGCAGGATCTTCACCAGCTCGTCGACGATCACCGGGGCCAGGCCTTCAGTGGGTTCGTCGAGGATCAGCAGCTTGGGGTCGTTCAGCAGGGCGCGGGCGATGGCGAGCATCTGCTGTTCGCCGCCGGACAACGCATGGCCGGCGTTTTTGCGCCGCTCCTTGAGGCGCGGGAACATGGCGTACACGTCTTCCAGCTGCCAGCGGCTGTGCTTGCGGGCGGCGATGCGCAAGTTTTCCTCCACCGTCAGCAGGCGGAAAATCCCGCGGTTTTCCGGTACCAGCGCCAAGCCCTGGCGCGCAATTTCAAAGATCTTTTGCCCCACCAGCGCCTGGCCGTTGAAGTGGATCTGACCCTGGCGCGGGCAGATGATGCCGAGGATGCTGCGCAGGGTGGTGGTCTTGCCGGCACCGTTACGGCCGAGCAGGGTCACCAGTTCGCCAGGGTTGACGCTCAGCGACACGCCCTCCAGCACATGGCTTTTGTCGTAGTAGGAATGGATATTCTCGACGATCAGCATCAGGCAGCCTCCCCAAGATAGGCAGTACGCACACGTTCATCGGCGCGCACGAACTCCGGCGTGCCTTCCACCAGGATCTGCCCATGGCTCATCACCGTGATGCGTTGGCTGATGGACATGACGATGCTCATGTTGTGTTCGATCAACAGCACCGTATGGTCGCGGCCAAGGTCGCTGATCAGTTGGGTCATGATCGGGATATCGTCGATGCCCATGCCCGAGGTGGGCTCGTCGAGCATCAACAGTTTGGGTTTGGAGCAGATCGACATGCCCACCTCCAGCACCCGTTGCTGGCCGTGGGACAACTCACCGGCCAGGGTGTCGGCGCGTGCCGTGAGTTGCAGGCGTTCCAGCACCTGGTCGGCCATCTCCAGGTGTTCGCGCTGGCTGTCCACTCGACGCCAGAAGTTCAAGGCACGCGAGCCATCGCGGCCCTGGGCGGCCAGGCGCAGGTTTTCGCGCACGCTGAGGTTCTGGAACAGGCTGGTGAGTTGGAACGAGCGCGCCATGCCCAGGCCGACGCGGCCGTGGGCGGGCTTGCGCATCAGGTTCTTGCCGTCGAAATGGATCGCCCCGGCGGTGGCCTGGCGTTCACCTGTCAGGCAGTGGAACAGGCTGGTCTTGCCCGCGCCGTTGGGGCCGATGATGGTGTGGATGGTGCCGGCTTCAACCTTGAGGTTGACGCCATTGACCGCATGGAACGCGCCGTAGGCCAGCTCCAGGTTCTGGGTTTCAAGCAAGATACTCATAGCCCGTCCTCCTTGGCGACGACCGCGGGTTTGCGCGCGCCGCGCACCTTCTCGAATAGCGACGCGAGGCCGCCCCACAAACCGCCGCGCATGAATATCACCACCAGGATCAGGATTACCCCCAGCAGCATCAGCCAGCGCGGCCACAGGTCGGAGAGAAAGTCGCCCAGCAGCACGATGGAGCCGGCGCCCAGCAGTGAGCCGAACAACGAGCCGGTGCCGCCGACGATGGTCATGATCAGGATGTTCTCGGACATCGCCAGGTCGATATTCGACAGCGGCACAAAGTGCAGCAGCATGGCGTACAACGCCCCGGCAATCCCGGTGACCGCACCGGACAGCACGAACACCAGGATCTTGAAGTGGCGCGTGTCGTAGCCTATGGCCGAGGCGCGGGTTTCGTTCTCGCGGATCGCCATCAGCGTGCTGCCAAACGGCGAAGCGATGACCCGGCGTGCGCCGATGAAAATCAGCAGGAACAGCACCGCGACAAAACCATAGAAGGCACGGGCATCGGTCAGGGACAGCAACACGGTGTCGCCCACACGAATTTCCGGGCGCGGCACGCTGAGCAGGCCGTTGTCGCCGCCGGTCCAGTCGCTCAGGGTGTAGGCGACGAAGTACGCCATCTGGCTGAACGCCAACGTGAGCATCACGAAGTAAATGCCCGTGCGCCGAATTGCCAGGGCGCCCACCAGCAGCGCCAGGAAACCACCGGCAATCGCCGCGCCGAGCAACGCGGTGAACAGGCCCAGTTGCAGGTGAATCATCAACAGCGCCGCACAATAAGCACCGGCACCAAAGAAGATGCCTTGGCCGAAGGACAGCAGCCCGGTATAGCCCAGCAGCAGGTTGCAGGCCAGGGCGGCCATGGCAAAGATCAGGATCTCGGTGGCCAGGGTCGCCGAGGGCAACACCAACGGCAGGCCGATCAGCACGGCCAACACCCACAGCAACATGGCTCTGGATTGGGTCTTGGCAAACGGCAGCGGGTTTTTATCGCTCATGTCAGGCTCTCCCGAACAGGCCATAAGGGCGTACCAGAATCACCACGGCCATCGCACCGTAGATCATCAGGCTCGCACCCTGGGGCCAAAGTGTGGTCATCAGGCTTTGCACCACGCCCACCAGCAAACCGCCGACCAGCGCACCGCTGAACGAGCCCATGCCGCCGATCACCACCACCACGAAGGCGATGCCCAGAATCTCCGGGCCGACGAAGGGCTGGGCGCCGCGCAACGGCGCGAACAGCACCCCGGCGACACCGGCCAGGGCGACGCCGAGGGCGAAGGTCATGGAGAACAGGCGGAAAATATTGGTGCCCAGTAGCGACACGGTTTCGGTGCTTTCACTGCCAGCGCGCACCAGAGCACCGAAGCGCGTACGTTCCAGCAACAGCCACAGGCCCAGGCCCACCAGGCCGGAAAACACGATAAGGAACAGGCGGTAGTAGGGGTAGACGAAATCACCCACCACCAGCACGCCGCGCAACAGTTCCGGCACGGCGACGCTTTTGCCCACCGGGCCCCAGATCATCACGCTGGCTTCCTGGATGATCAGGGCGATCCCCAGGGTCACCAGAATCTGGAACATGTGTGGCAAGTGGTAGATGCGCTGGATCAGCAAGCGCTCGATCACCCAGGCCAGTGCGGCCACCACCAGCGGCGCGATCAGCAGCGCCAGCCAGAAGTTGCCGGTGAGGCTCACCGCGGTGTAGCAGATGTAGGCACCGAGCAGGAAAAACGCGCCGTGGGCGAAATTGACGAAGTTGAGCAGGCCGAAAATGATCGTCAGCCCCACTGCGATCAGGAAGTAGATCATCCCCAGCCCAAGGCCGTTGAGAATCTGGAACAGGTACAAATTAAGCATGCAGGCACCCTCCGCAGACGGCCGCTTGCACGGCCCTGCGCGACAAAAGTTAAGCGGTCAGCCGAGCGTGCAGCCCGTCGCCTCGACTGCGGGGAACGATTGGCCAGCGCTGAGCACTTTGGCGAGGTCGTCCTTGTCGGCCATGTCGCCGCTGGCCTTGCCGATCAGCAGGTAGTAATCCTTGATCACCTGGTGGTCGCCGGCGCGGATTGACTCCTTGCCGGTCGGGCCTTCGTAGCTCAAGCCTTGCAGGGCCTTGGCCACGGTCGGGCCATCGAAGCTGCCGGTCGCGATGATGGTGTCGAGCATGACTTTGGTGCTGATGTAGTCGGCGGCCAGCGGGTAGGTGGGGTTGATGCCGTACTTGGCCTGGGTCAGCTTGACCAGTTCACGGTTGAGCGGGGTGTCGACCTGGTGCCAGTACTGTGCGCCGAGGTACACGCCCTCGAGCACATCGCTGCCCAGTTCCTGGAACTGATCCAGGCCGGCAGACCACACCAGCAGCACCTTCATGCGCTCCTTGATGCCGAAGTTCACGGCCTGGCGCAGGGTGTTGGACGATTGGCTGCCAAAGTTGAGCAGCACCAGCACATCGGGCTTGGTGGAAATGGCGTTGGTCAGGTAACCGGAGAATTCCTGTTCCTGCAGCGAGTGGTAGCTGTTGCCCACGTGTTCCAGGCCATGTTCCTTGAGTACGCTTTTGGCGCCTTCGAGCAAGGCTTCGCCGAACACGTATTGCGGGGTGATGGTGTACCAGCGCTTGGCGTCCGGCAGCAGCTTGATCAGCGGCACCATGGTTTCGCGTATCGCGCCGTAGGTGGGCACCGACCAGCGGAAGGTCGCCTTGTTGCAGTCCTTGCCGGTGACTTCATCGGCGCCCACCGGGGTCATGAACACGCCGCCGACCTTGTCCACTTCCTTGGCCACGGCCAGGGCGGAAGACGACAGCGTGCAGCCCTGGAAGAACCGTGCGCCGTCCTGCGCGATGGCCTCCTGCACCTTGCGCACTGCCTTGCCGGCGTTGCCTTCGGTGTCGATGACCTTGTAGTTCAGCGGGCGGCCGAGCAATTCTGGGTGTTGTTGCACCGCCAGGCGCGAACCCATGTCGGCAAATTTGCCATAGCTGGCAAAGGCGCCAGACATGGACTTGAGGCCGTAAAAGGTAAAGGGCTCGGCGGCGAATGCCGAACGCACGCTCAGCGGAAGGCTGAGGGCGGCGGCCGCGGTGAGGCTGGCTTTCAATAACGTACGACGCTGCATGGGGTGACTCCCTGGTTTAGTTATTGGCAGGAGCGGCAAGGGCGATACGGTGGAGCAAGGGCCTGTGGGCAGGCTTGTTATTGGATAACTCGATTTCGCGGGTGAACGGGGTCAACTGTGGGAGCTGGCTTGCCTGCGATGGCATCGACTCGGTCCCTCTGTAACACCGAGGCGCCCGCATCGCAGGCAAGCTGATCCCACATTGATCGGGTTCCCACATTGGATTGTTGGCGTGTTTAAGGGTGGTCGA
Organism: Pseudomonas sp. PA-1-6B; assembly: GCF_021609545.1. Classification (NCBI taxonomy): domain Bacteria; kingdom Pseudomonadati; phylum Pseudomonadota; class Gammaproteobacteria; order Pseudomonadales; family Pseudomonadaceae; genus Pseudomonas; species Pseudomonas sp. PA-1-6B. Next base: position 13,857 of record NZ_WJZM01000064.1, on the reverse strand, counting down.
ACTCCAAGAGGAAATGCGGGCTCACCTGGCCTTCCAGCGCGGTCATATGGTGTTCGGCATCGCACATGTGTTCATGCATCAAGCTGCGCACCGCGCTTTCGTCCCCGGCGCGAAAGGCGATCAGCAGTTGCTTGTGATAGTCGAGGTTGGCCGCGTCGAACTGCTTGCGCTTGGGCTTGTAGGCTTTTTTCAGCACCACCAGGTCGCGCAGCAAGTCATTGAGAAACTGCGCCATGAAGCTCAGCAGCGGGTTGGGGCAGGCCCGGGCCAGCAGGTTGTGGAACTCCAGTTCCGCCAGGCGTTGTTCGCGCTGGCCGGCTTCGCTGTCTTCGGGGGCGCTGCAAAAATCCACATTGGCTTGCAGGGAGGTGTAATCGTTTTCGCTCAAACGCCCGAGCACCGACACCGCCAATTCCACTTCGATGACCTTGCGCAGTTGGTAGACCTGCTCGCCGTCCAGGTGCTGGAAGTGCAGGTAATTGCGCAAGGCGCGGCTGGCCGGCTCGGTGCCGGCCTGGTTCAAGTAAGCCCCGCCGCTGGGGCCGGTGCGCGTGCTCACCAGGCCCTCGACCTCCAACGCCTTGAGCGCTTCGCGTGCCGAGCCTTTGGAACACTGGAAGCTTTCCATCAACTCGCGCTCGGTGGGCAGGCGGTCGCCGGGCTTCAAGGCGTCGGTGACGATCGAGCGCTTGACCGACTCGACAATCACATCGGACAGCTTCTGGCGTTTGCGGCGTAGCGGGCGAGTCAGCATGGCGGTGATTTATCGTATTAATGCGGATAAATAGCACTTAATAACGATTGGGGAAGTGCGTCAACGCAGGCTGTCGTTTTTGGTGGCAAGAGGTCGTAAATGCGTGGGCTACTTACTCCCAGGCGCTGAGGTCGAGACAGCGCGTGGACGCCGGCGGTTGTCTACCATAGGCGAGAAAATCCCCCAGCCAGCGGTTGACACAGCCGTCGGCGCCTGCGCGCGCCGACTCCTTGAGCAAGAGTTGCTCGACACCGGTGGCGACTGCTTCGCCAGGCTCGGCATTGATCAGCACCATGCGCCCGACACGCTCGGGAAACAGCGTGCCGTAGCGGCTGCCGAGGCGGGTGGCAGCGGCGTTGCCCAGGTAGTTGAGGCGCGCCTCGTCAAGTTGCCCGCGCACGAACTCCATGTCCCGCGCGGCCTGTTCCACGGCATTGCCCTCGCGCAGGTCGCGAGCGCTCAACTCGATGACGTCATAACGGTCGACCAGGGTGCGATAGGCCTGGGTGGCAAGCGACTCCCAGCGGCTGGCGAGGTGAAGAACGAAAGGCGCGTCCTTGGCCTGGAGGGGTTCGCCGGCCTGGATGAACACGACACCTTCACGGTTGAGCGGTTGCCGTGCGCCTACCCGTGTCACGCTCAAGCTTAGGCGGCCGCGCTGGGGGGCGGCATGGTCGCGGGGGACGTTGACCAGGCCGCATTGGGTGCGGCCAACCACTTGCGGGTTCAAGTGCGCCGTCGTGGTGAGGGGGCAGTCCAGCAGCCAGTCGATTGCGGTGGGGGCGATCAAGGGCTTGGCCAGCGCCAGGTTCGGTATCAACCAGCAGCCAATGCAGGCCAGGCCTTTTACAACAACGCTGGGTTTCATCATGAGGTCCCGGGCTTCCGTGTGATAACGGCTTTTTTACCAAGGACCTTGAGGTGGAGAATGTAGGGTGAAGAAACAACTCGTGTATGAAATATGAGTTTCGTTTATCAGATCTTGGTTTTCCAGCCACCGCCTAATGCCTTGTACAGGGCGATGCTGGCTTGTAGGCGCGACAGGCGCAGTAGCACGTTCTGGTCCTGGGCGCTGTACAAAGTGCGCTGGGTTTCCAGCACCGTGAGCAGGTCTTCGGCACCGGCTTCGTAGCGGCTCTGGGCAATCTGAAACGCGGTCTGCGCCTGTTGCAGCTCCTCGCTTTGCCACTGGCGTTGCTGGTCAAGGCGGGTGATGCTGCTGAGGGCTTTTTCCACATCGGCAAAGCCATTGATGATCGCCCCGCGGTAGGTTTGCAGCAGTTCATCCTGGCGTGCCCGAGCCTTGTCGCGCTCGGCGCTCAGCCGGCCATTGTTGAAGATTGGCGCCATCAGGCCCGAGGTCAGGGTGTAGAAGGGGCTGCGCAAGACCTCTTGGGCCTTGTATGCGCCAGAGCCGAGGGTCGCGCCCAATGTCACTGAAGGCAGCATCGCTGCACGGGCCACCGTGACGTCGGCACGGGCCGCTGCCAACTGGGCCTCGGCCTGGGCGAGGTCGGGGCGCCGGCTCAATAACTGGCTCGGTACACCGGGCCCGATACTCGGCCAGGTCAATGCCTGGAAGGGTTCAGCGCCCAGTTCCAGAGCCTGTACCGGTTGACCGAGCAAGGCGGCCAAAGTGATTTGCGACTCTTCGACCGATTGCTGGATCAGCGGCAACTGCCGTTGCTGGCTGGCCACCAGGCTCTTCTGTTGTGCCAGTTCCAGGGCCGTGGCGGAACCTGCGTCGTGGCGGGTCTGTACCAGGTTCAGCACATTGCGTGCATTGGCCAGGTTGAGCTCGGCAATCTGCAGGCGCTGGCGTGCGGCCAGGGTTTGCGCGTAGCGGTCGGCGACATTGCTGAGCAGGGTCAGCTCCACGTTGGCCTGATCGAACTCACTGGCGTGCAGGCTGTGCACGGCGCTGTCGCGCGCAGCGGCGCGGCCCCCCCAGAAGTCGATTTCATAGCTGGCGGTGAGGCTGGCGTCATAGCTGTTGACGGTCCGGTTGCTTTCGGTGGCGTCCAGGTCCGAGTTGCCGCTGCCGCGCAACAGCCTTTGCCGGCTGGCGGTGAGGTTGAACTTCAGTTCCGGCAGCAGCGGTGCGCCGGCAATCACCGCCGTGGCCTGGGCCTGACGGACCCGCGCCATGGCGGCCGCTACGTCGAAACTGTCACGACGGGCCTGGTCGATCAGGCGGTTCAACGCCGGGCTGCCAAACTGCGTCCACCAGCGCTGGTTGATGGCTTGGGTCGCTTCGCGTTCTGCATAGTGCCAGGTGGCGGGCGCGGCGAGGCCGCTATCAATGGCGGGTGGGTTAGCGCCACAGGCCGTGAGCAACAGGCACAGGCTGAGCGCTGACAACGGCGGGGTGATTGATCGTTTATTCACTGGTCAACGCCTTAACCGGATCGAGCCGGGCAGCTTTACGGGCCGGCATAAAGCCGAATACGACGCCGGTGACCAGCGCACAGCCAAACGCGCCGAGCACCGCCACCAGGGAAAACTGCACCGCCACTTCAGCCAGCACCAGCACGCCGCCCACCAGCAATGCCAGGGCAATACCGAACAGGCCGCCGACCACCGAGAGCATCACCGCCTCGGTGAGGAACTGGCGCAGGATGTCGCGCTGGCGCGCCCCGGTGGCCATACGGATGCCGATTTCACGGGTGCGTTCGCGCACGGTCATCAACATGATATTCATCACGCCGATGCCGCCCACCAGCAGGGAAATCGCCGCAATCGAGCCGAGCATCAGCGACAGGGTGTTCTGGGTGCGGGCTTCGGCCTGAATCATCGCGGCATTGTTGGTCAGCTCGTAGTCGCGCTTGCCGTTATGTAGCTTCAGCATCAGTTGGTCGATGGCGCGTTCGGCTTCATGCACCTTGCGCGCATCGGTGGTGGCAATCGCCACGTATTCGGGGTTGTAGCTGCCGAACAGGCGGACACTGGCGGCGCTGTAGGGAATGGCGACACGGTCGTCACTGTCCTTGTTGCCGGAGCTTGAGCCTTTTTCCGCGAGCACGCCGACCACCTGGAAGGGTACGTTCTCGATCAGGATGTACTGGCCGATAGGGTTGGCCACGTCCTTGAACAATTTTTGGCGGATGCGCGCGCCGATCACGGCGACCGTGGCGGCGGCGCGTTCGTCGGCCTCGGTGAAGTAGCTGCCCTCGACCACCGGCCAGTTGAAGATCTCCGGGAAGTTGGTGTCGTTGCCCCCCACGTAAGCCATGTAGTCGACGTTGCCGAAGCGCACACCCGCGTCGGTGCCGTTGACCGGCATGATGCGCTTGACCTGAGGCAGCGTCGCCAGGGCCGCGACATCGTTGAGGGACACGATACCCAGCGGCGTACGCGGGTTGGGCGAAGACCCGCTGAGGTAGATGATATTGGAGCCGAACGCGCCCATCTGCGCCATGACCTGGCGCTTGCTGCCTTCGCCCACTGCCAGCATCACCACCACCGACGCGACGCCGATGATGATGCCCAACAGCGTCAGCGCCGTGCGAAAACGGTTGATCCACATCACCCGCCAGGCGGCCTGCACGGCGTCCAGCAATTCGCCTTTCCAGGCACCATTGTGCTCGGCGCCGTCGGCCAGGCGTTGACGCAGGTCCACGGCGTGCAAGGCGCCGGCCGCCACGCTGGGTGTGGCCGCGCGGGTGTCAGCCGAATCGCTGATGATCTGGCCGTCGCGAATCTCGATGATGCGGTTGGCTCGCGCCGCCACTTCACGGTCGTGGGTAATCAGAATGACCACATGGCCCTGGCTCGCCAGCTCGTCGAGCAAGGCCATGACCTCGGCGCCGCTATGGCTGTCGAGGGCGCCGGTGGGTTCGTCGGCGAGGATGATATGGCCGCCGTTCATCAGGGCGCGGGCGATGGACACCCGTTGCTGTTGCCCACCCGATAGCTGGTGCGGCCGATTGCCGGTGCGCTCGGCCAGGCCCAGGCGGGTGAGCAGGGCGCTGGCGCGGGCATGGCGTTCGGCGGCGCTGATGCCGGCATAGATCGCCGGCATCTCGACGTTTTCCTGGGCGGAGCCTGAGGGAATCAAGTGGTAGCCCTGAAACACAAAACCGAAGGCTTCGCGGCGTAGCCAGGCCAGTTCGTCGCTGCCCAGGTGGGCGACGTTTTCCCCGGCGAACAGGTAGTCGCCCTCGGTGGGGCGGTCGAGGCAGCCGAGGATGTTCATCAGCGTCGATTTACCCGAGCCCGACGCGCCGACAATGGCGACGAACTCGCCGGCATGGATCGACAGGTCGATGCCGCGCAACACATCGACCTGCGGGCTGTCGCCGCCGCCGTAGGATTTGCGGATGCCTTTGAGTTCAATCAGGGGCGTGGTCATTTCAGCCCCCATGGCTATCAACCGGGCCGATCAACAGGTGGTCGCCCTCGCTCAACCCCTCGAGCACTTCCACCCGCAGGCGGTCGCTGATGCCCAGGCGCACTTCACGGTCTTCGATGGCTCCGTTTTTGGCGACCACCCGGGCGATTTGCGCTGCGGAGCCGGGCACGCTTTGCAAGGCGGCGACGGGTACGGAGAGGGCGTCCTTGACTTGGCTGGCGACGAAAAAGACCTGGGTGGTCATCTCGGCCATCAGCGCGTTGTCGGCGTTGTCCACGTCCAGCAGCACCGTGTACAGCACCACTCGGCCAGTGCCGCTCTTGCTGGTGCTGCTCGGGCTGCCGCTGCCCTGGGTTTCGTTCAAGGGTTTGGGCGGGATCGGCAGGATCTGGCGCACGGTGCTGGTCCAGCGCCGGCTGCCACCGCTCAGGGTGGTGAAATACGCGCTCATGCCGGGTTTGACATGGCCGATGTCGGCTTCGGAGACTTCCGCCCACACCGTCATGGGCGACAGCTTGGCGATGCGCAGGATCAGCGGGGTTTGCTGTTGCGCGTTGAGGGTCTGGCCGACGCGCGCGTCCACGGCCACCACGGTACCGGTCATCGGCGCGTAGATGCGCGTGTATCCCAACTCGGCCTCATCGCTGCGCAGACTGGCCTGGGCCTGGCGGATCTGTGCCTGGAACATCTCGACCCGCGCCTGGGTCGCGCGCAGTTCTGCCTTGGCGGTCTGCACGTCTTCCTCGCGGGTGGCGTTGCCGGCACTCAGGCGCTGCTGACGCTGGTACTTCTGATGGGCCAGTTGGTGCTGGGCTTTCTGCTCCTGCAACTGGGCCTGCAGGTTTTCGATGGCATAGCGGCTGGCGTCGAGCTTGGCTTTTTGCGTGGCGGGGTCGATCTCCACCAGCAATTGGCCCTCTTGGACCTGGTCGCCGGCCTCGACGTGGATCTTGCGGATCTGCCCGGAGGCCTGGGCGCCGACGTCGACGTAACGTCGCGGTTGCAGGGTGCCCAGGGCGGTGACGCTGTTTTCGATGTCGGCGCGGGTCACCGTGACGGTGGCCAGGGCGTCGCGGCCCGGCGTCAGGCCCTGCCAGGTGGCAAACGCAACGATGGGAATCAGGCACGCCACCACAAGCAGGGCGCGTCGGGCAGGTCGAGGGCGTTTCATGGGTAGCTTCCAGCCAGGAAAGTTCGGGGCGCAGTCGCGCAGAGCTGACAGGTAAACGAGGAAAATGCTCCGGAATTTAGGCTGTTACATAAGTAGTTACAGCGCCAATTGCGAAAAAAACCGACCGCTGATGAGAGAGTTCTTTAAAAGTAGATGAGAATTACTATAAATTGCACACACTCAAACTGCCATCATCGGTGATGGCTAAACCGCCAATGATTGCGGGCGCATCCAGATAAGGGGGTGCGCTCTTGGGTTTTTCGCGAGCAAGCTCGCTCCTACAGGGGCTGGGTGTCGTTTGTACCAAGGCCGTGGGGTCAGGAGTCATGTTGGAAAACTACTATCGCGAGCTGGTGTGTTTCCTCAACGCCAAGCTGGGCAACCGTCAGGTGGCCGAAGATGTGGTGCATGACGCTTATGTGCGGGTGCTCGAGCGCGCAAGCGACACCCCGATCGAACAGCCCCGCGCCTTCCTGTACCGCACCGCCTTGAACCTGGTGATCGACGGTCATCGGCGCAACGCCTTGCGTCAGGTCGAGCCCCTGGAGGTGCTGGACAGCGAAGAGCGCTTCGCCGCCTGTTCCCCCCACGCCAGCCACGACCAGGGCCAGCGCCTGGAGATGCTCGAGCGCGCCTTGGCCGAGCTGCCGGCGGCCTGTCGCGACAGTTTCCTGTTGCGCAAGCTCGAAGGCCTGTCCCATCTGCAAATCGCTGAACGCCTGAACATTTCCCGCAGCCTGGTGGAAAAACACATCGTCAACGCGATGAAGCACTGCCGGGTGCGCATGCGCGAGTGGGAAGCGCACTGATCGGCTGTTAGTTAAATTTTATTTCACTGTCCTCGTTTCCTATCAACACACGGCCTGTTGTTCAGGCCATGAAGGTATTCCCGCCCCACCGCCATGGGGCTTATCCAGAGGACACTGGAATGACACAGGCAATTGCTTCGCCCGCGGTTCATGACCTGATCGGGATCGGTTTCGGCCCTTCGAACCTGGCGCTGGCCATCGCCCTGCAGGAGCGTGAAAAGGCCCAGGGCAAGCTGGACGTGCTGTTTCTCGACAAACAAGCCGACTACCGCTGGCACGGCAATACCCTGGTGACCCAGAGTGAACTGCAGATTTCCTTCCTCAAGGACCTGGTGACCCTGCGCAACCCCACCAGCCCGTACTCCTTCGTCAACTACCTAAAGGCCCACGACCGCCTGGTGGACTTCATCAACCTGGGCACCTTCTACCCCTGCCGCATGGAGTACAACGACTACCTGCGCTGGGTGGCGGGGCAGTTCCAGGCTCAGGCCAACTACGGCGAGGAAGTGCTGGCCATCGAGCCGATCCTGCATCAGCAGCAGGTCGAGGCATTGCGTGTGATCTCCCGTGATGCCCAGGGCGAGCAGCATGTGCGCACCACCCGTTCGGTGGTGGTCAGCGCCGGCGGCACACCGCGCATCCCCGAGGCATTCAAGGCGCTCAAGGGTGATAGCCGGGTGTTTCACCATTCCCAGTACCTGGAGCGCATGGCCAGCCAGCCGTGCGTAGACGGCAAGCCGATGCGCATCGCCGTGATCGGCGGCGGCCAGAGCGCGGCCGAAGCTTTTATTGACCTCAATGACAGCTTCCCGTCGGTGCAGGTCGATATGATCCTGCGCGGTTCGGCGCTCAAACCGGCCGACGACAGCCCGTTCGTCAACGAAGTGTTCTCGCCGGCCTTTACTGACCTGGTGTTCCAGCAAGTCGGTGCCGAGCGCGAGCGTTTGGTCGCCGAATACCAGAACACCAACTACTCGGTGGTGGACCTGGACCTGATCGAGCGAATCTACGGGATTTTCTACCGCCAGAAAGTTTCCGGCATCGCCCGCCAGGCGTTCCGCACCCTGACCGTAGTGGAGAAGGCCACCCCAGGCCCGCTGGGCATCGAGCTGGCCCTGCGCAATAGCGCCACCGGTGAAACCAGCCTCAACCATTACGACGCGGTAATCCTGGCTACCGGCTACGAGCGCCAGATGCACCGTGAACTGCTGGCACCGCTGCACGCTTATATGGGCGACTTCGAAGTGGCCCGCGACTACCGCATCGTCACCGACGAGCGCTGCAAGGCTGGCATTTACATCCAGGGCTTCAGCCAGGCCAGCCATGGCTTGAGCGATACCTTGCTGTCGGTGTTGCCGATCCGGGCCGATGAGATTGCGGCGTCGTTGTATGCGCTGGACCATCACCGTGACAAGGCGCGTTCGGTGCAGGACTTGCTCCTGGCAACCGCCAGCTGACCGATCCCCTTATTGTGGCGAGGGAGCTTGCTCCCGTTCGGGTGCGCAGCGCCCGCGAGCTTTTGGGGCCGCTTCGCAGCCCAGCGGGAGCAAGCTCCCTCGCCACAAGAGCTCGCTCCTACAGACGGCACTTGTGACAAAGTGTGGCTATTGATACTGTACAAAAAACCAGTATCGGTAGCCCTCCATGCAGTTGATCGAAAAACTCAGCATCCTCGCCGACGCCGCCAAGTACGACGCGTCCTGCGCCAGCAGTGGCGCGCCCAAGCGCAGTTCCGAGGGCAAGGCGGGGCTGGGTTCCACCAATGGCATGGGCATCTGCCACAGCTACACGCCCGATGGCCGTTGCGTGTCGTTGCTCAAGGTGTTGCTCACCAACTTCTGCCTCTACGACTGCCAATATTGCGTCAACCGCCGCTCCAGCGACGTGCCCCGTGCGCGCTTCAGCCCGGAGGAGGTGGTCACCCTGACCCTGGATTTCTACAAGCGTAATTGTGTCAGCGGGCTGTTCCTCAGTTCCGGGATCATCCGTTCGTCGGACTACACCATGGAGCAACTGGTGCGGGTCGCCAAGCTGCTGCGCGAAGAGCATGACTTTCGCGGTTATATCCACCTCAAGACCATTCCCGATGCGGACCCGGCCCTGATCGCCGAGGCTGGCCGTTATGCCGATCGCCTCAGCGTGAATATTGAACTGCCCACCGACGCCAGCCTGCAAACCCTGGCGCCCGAGAAGCAGATCGGCTCGATCAAGCAGGCCATGCAGACCATCTACACCGGCGAACAGACGGTGCTCAACGAACCCCGCGCGCCACGTTTTGCCCCGGCTGGGCAGAGCACACAGATGATTGTCGGTGCCGACGACACCGACGACAGCACCATCCTGCACGGTGCCGAGGCGTTGTACGGTAATTTCAAGCTGCGCCGCGTGTATTACTCGGCGTTCAGCCCCATCCCCAACAGCCCGAAAAGCGTACCCCTGGCCGCGCCGCCCTTGATGCGCGAGCACCGCTTGTACCAGGCTGATTTCCTGCTGCGCAGCTACGGTTTCAGCGCCAATGAGCTGTTCGCCGGCCCCGGTGACCTGGCACTGGATATCGACCCCAAGCTGGCCTGGGCCCTGGAGCATCGCGAGGTGTTCCCCCTGGACCTGAACCGCGCCGAGCCGACCCTGATCGCACGTATTCCCGGCATTGGCCTGCGCACCACCCAGCGCCTGGTCGACCTGCGCCGTGAACGCAAGATCCGCTTCGAAGACCTGGCGCGCATGCGCTGCGTGCTGGCCAAGGCCAAGCCGTTTTTCATCACCAGCGACTACCACCCGCAACAGGCCGACAGCACCAGTGTGTTGTTGCGCGAACAACTGCGTGATCGCCCGCAGCTGCAACAGATGGGGCTGTGGGGATGATCAGCCTGGAGTGCGACAACCTGTTCAGCACCTGGCGCGAACAGGCCCGCTGGTTGCTCAGCCATCAGGTCGACCCCAGCCAAGTCAGCTGGGGCGAGGTGCAGGCGGCGGACCTGTTCGCTACCGATGAACCGATCCCACCAGGGTTGGGGCCGTTTCAGGCGCGCATACCCAAGGCGTTGTTGCAATTGTTGGAGTCCGCTGCCTGTTATCACGGTGATCAGCGCTGGAGCCTGTTGTATGAAGTGCTGTGGCGGGTCAGCCATGGTGATCGCACGGCCATGCTCGCGGGGGACAAGCTTGGCAGCGAATTGCAGCGGCGCATCAAGCAAGTCAGCCGGGAAGCCCACCACTTGCATGCGTTTGTGCGCTTCATCGCGCTGCCGGACGGGGCCGGGCCGGAACTGCCGGAGTACGTGGCCTGGCATGAACCAGCCCATGACATTCTCAAGAGCGCCAGCGAGCATTTTATCGGGCGCATGGGCCGCCATCGCTGGATGATCGCCACGCCCCTGGACGGGGTGTATTACGACGGCGAGCAACTGATTCATCAGCGCCAGTGCCCCGAGGCCTGGCAGCAACTGGCACAGAATGTTGAAGATCCCCACAGCGCCATGTGGCTGACCTACTACAGTCACATCTTCAACCCGGCGCGGCTCAATCCCAAGGTGATGGAAGGGCACTTGCCCAGCCGCTTTTGGAAGAATTTGCCGGAGGGCAAGTTGATCCCGGGGCTGATCAGCGAAGCCCGCACGGGCAAGCAGAAGGATGGGCAGGCGAAGCTGGTGGGGGCCAAGCCAGGTAAAAGAATATTAAGTGGGCACGGTTAAAAACTGTGGGAGGGGGCTTGCTCGCAAAAGCGGTGGGGCAGTCAGCTTATGTGTAACTGACCCACCGCTTTCGCGAGCAAGCCCGCTCCCACACAAGCCAGCTCCCACATTTGATTTTCGCAGCCTGGAGGAGTGGGTATCAGGCCAGTTCGGTCGCGGTGTTCTTGACCACCGCCAACTCCGGATGCGCCACCAGCTTATCAATGTGCAACTCATCATTGTTCAACCAGGTCTCGGTCAGCACCCGGTAATGCTCCATATCCCGGCAGCGCATGCGCAGGCTGTAGTCGAACGGCCCGCTGATCAACTGGCATTCGAACACCTGCGGGCAGGCTTTCACGCAGGCTTCGAAGGCCTTTTGCGCCGAGCGCCCGCTTTGGTTGGACAGGGCCACCAGCACCAGCAGCGACAGCCCCGGTGAGACCATCTGCACATCGATGATCGCCCCATACCCACGGATCACCCCGCGTCGCTCCAGCTTGCGCACCCGCTCCAGGCAGGGCCTGGGGGTGAGGTGCACCAATGACGAGAGCTTTTCGTAGGTGATACGCCCCTGATGCCTGAGTACGTCGATGATCGCTTCGTCGATGCGATCCAGCGTAGGGGAAGAATGGGGTCCGTTGGCCTTGGTATCCATGAGTTCACTTCAAACGGTTGGAAAGAAATTGCTGCAAGCGTTCGCTGGTGGGATGGTCGAGGATCTCGGCGCCGCCGTGTTCTTCGACTCGGCCCTGGTGCAGGAACAGTACTTGGCTGGACACCTGGCGGGCAAAGCCCATTTCGTGGGTGACCATCAGCATGGTACGACCTTCCTCGGCCAACGTCTGTATGACTTTAAGCACTTCTCCTACAAGCTCCGGGTCCAGGGCCGAGGTGGGTTCATCAAACAGGATGATCTCCGGCTCCATCGCCAGCGCCCGCGCAATCGCCACGCGCTGCTGCTGGCCACCGGACAGGAACGCCGGATATTGGTCCGCCACGCGGCTCGGCAGGCCGACCTTGTCCAGGTACAGCCGCGCACGTTTCTCGGCTTCGGCGGCGCTCACGTTCAGCACCCGGCGCGGGGCCATGGTGATGTTTTCCAGCACGGTCATGTGGCTCCACAGGTTGAAGTGCTGGAACACCATGGCCAGGCGCGTGCGCAGGTTTTGCAGTTGCGCCTGGTGCGGCGCGCGGGTGCCGGCGCGGCTTGGTTGCATTTCGATGCTGATGCCGTCCAGGGTGATCACCCCGGCGTCAGGCTGTTCCAGAAAGTTGATGCACCGCAGCATCGTGCTTTTGCCCGAGCCGCTGGCGCCGATCAGGCTGATCACATCGCCCTGGCGTGCATTGAGGGACACGCCCTTGAGCACTTCGTGTTCGCCGTAGCGTTTATGGATACCTTCGACTTGCAGCTTGATGGCCGCCGTGGCGGTTTTGCCGACGGGTACATCCATTGGATAAGCGGCCAGGGCCTGCGCGGACTGATTCATGGGTTAGCCTCGGGTAGGAACAAGAAAGCGCATCCAGCGACGTTCGGCCAGCCTGAACAGGCCCACCAGTGCAAAGGACAGCAGCATGTAAAGCAGGGCGGCGATGCCGAAAGCCTGGAAGGTCAGAAACGTCTCAGCATTCGCATCGCGGGCGACCTTGAGGATGTCGGCGACGGTGGCGGTAAACGCCAGTGACGTGGCGTGCAGCATCAGGATCATTTCATTGCTGTAGGCCGGAAGGGCGCGACGCAGCGCGGCGGGCACGATCACAAACAGGTTCAGCCGCCAGCCGTGCAGGCCATAGGCGCGTGCCGCTTCGATCTCGCCATGGGGAATGTTGCGGATTGCCCCGGCGAAGATTTCCACGGTGTAGGCGCAGGTGTTGAGCACAAACGCCAACAGCGTGCAGTTCAGCGCATTGCGGAAAAACTGGTTGAGCAGGGCGTTGTCCTGCACCACTTCCAGGCTGTACAGCCCGGTGTAGCAAATCAACAGTTGGATATACAGCGGCGTGCCGCGGAACAGGTAGGTGTAGACCTCCACCGGCCAGCGCAGCCAGAAATGCTCTGACACGCGTGCCAGCGCCAGGGGGATCGACAGGGCGAAGCCCAGTACCACCGAGATAATGAACAGCCACAAGGTCATGGCGACACCGGACAGGCCGCTGCCATCGCTGAACAGGTAGGCCAGGCCGTATTGCTGGAACAGTTCGATCATCGCGCCATCCCCTTGATGCCCAGGTTATAGCGCCGTTCCAGGCGCTTGAAGATGCGGTTGGAGAGGGTGGTAATCACCAGGTACACCAGGCCCGCGAGGATCAGGAAGTACAGCGGCTCGCTGGTGGACTTGCCGGCGTTCTGCGCGGCCTTGACCAGGTCTGACAGGCCGATGATTGACACCAGCGCCGTGGACTTGAGCAGCACCAGCCAGTTATTGCCCAGGCCCGGCAGGGCAAAGCGCATCAGTTGCGGGAACAGCACCAGGTGAAAGCGCTGCCAGCGGCTCAGGCCGTAGGCGGTGGCGGCTTCCAGTTGGCCCGCCGGCACGCTGAGGATCGCACCCCGGAAGTTCTCGGTGAAATATGCACCGTAGATAAACCCCAGGGTGATCACCCCGGCGGTAAACGGGTCGATTTCAACGTAGTCCCAGCCGAACGCTTCGGTCAGGTCGTTGAGCCACAATTGCAGGCTGTAGAAGATCAGCAGGATCAGCACCAGGTCCGGCACGCTGCGAATCAACGTGGTGTAGAGCGTGGCCGGCACGCGCAGCCATTTGGCGCTGGAGAGTTTGGCACCTGCGGCGACCAGGCCCAGGGTAAGGCTCAGGGCCAGGGCGAGGAACGCCAGCTTGAGCGTCATCCAGGCACCCTGGGCCAGCATGGGGCCGTAGCCTTGCAGGTTGAGGAGGTCGTTCATGGGGAAGATCTCGAAGGAGTGCACGGATTTACTGTGGGAACTGCTTGTTGTGGCGAGGGAGCTTGCTCCCGTTCGACAGCGCAGCTGGAGCCGGCGTTTTTGGGGGGCTTTTGACCCCCGCCGGGGGGAGCTCCCCCCCCCCAACACACCCGCGCCCCCAGGGGCACGGGTGCGGGTGACTCGTTGTGTG
>NZ_WJZM01000063.1:0-34277 GCF_021609545.1 Pseudomonas sp. PA-1-6B | reverse complement strand
CTCACGGTCGTGCGCTGTTGGCTTACCGCTATCAAACGCCTGAAATCGCGGCGTGCCTACTGTCAGAATTAACAGGTAGTGCAGGATGACCCTGGATCGGTACCTGTTAATTCTGACAGTAGCCAATGCCCGGATTCAGGCGTTTGATAGCGCCAACAGCACACTTCGCAGGAACAGGAGAACAGCCATGCCAGCCAAAAAAAACCAGACATCCGTGCCTGCGACCAAGCCAGCAGCGGCAGAGGGAAAGACCAAAACCAAAGCCTCTGCCAAACAGAAGGTTCCGGCCCCATCACACACCATCATGACGCTGGAGGAAAAGAAGGCGCCCAAGTACCTCGACCGGCTTTACATTCCCGGCATGAGTGAGAACGTCAAAGGCTACGACGCTGGCGTCCCGAAGTGGTTGTTTGAGTCGGGCATGACGATTCAGGTAGACAAAGGCTGGGCCGCGGCCCCCGGCGATGTCATCACGGTCGGTAAACTACTCGACGACGGCACCGTGTCGGTACTCGCCACCAAGCAGCTCAAACCTGGCGAGGAGCTGAACAACGCCTACTTTTTCGCCGCCGAACAGAAGGACCTTCCCGACGGCCCGTATGCCCTGGTGTATGTGGTCCACTATGCCGGAGGCACGGACTACGACAGGTCTTACCCGCTGCTGACGCTGGTCAAGACCGACCTTCCCGCCGGTGACGACGACGACGGCCCTACAGTACCCGGGCATTCAGGACTGAAATTCAGCGTATCCGAGACGGTCATCGTCCCAGGCAATGCCAGCAAAGGCGTCACTATTACGCTCCAGCCGCCCCCAAACACCAACCCAACCGATGAAGTCGATCTTCACTGGGGATCGGTGATCAAGACGCAAAACATTGCGGGGGCTCTCAAGCCCACAGTGATCCTGGTGACCTATGCGGATTTGCTTGAAGCCGGCGACAGTGATCTTCGGTACGTCTGGCTGGAGGTGCGGGACCTGGTGGGGAATGTCTCGACGCCCGGCTCGGCCAGCGTGGAGGTCTCGGTGAACCTGGGCCAGCACCTGACGGATGGCCCCGTCATTGTCAATGGCGGGCCACCTGGCTATATCGACCTTGAAGTCGTGGGGGAAAACCCCCTGGAGCTGCAGGTTCGCACGCCGTCTAGCGTGGGCGCTGTGGGTGATATTTATGATGTAATGTTCCGCATCTACCCACCTAAAGGTGGCGTCAAAATCATTCACAAATTTGTCGAGATCCGGCGAGGTGGCCAGGTCTATTCAGTGTTCATCGATTACCTGGATGTACGGATGGCCGCTGAAGGCCGGGTGGAGACCAGCTTCGTATTGAGAAAGTCCGGCCCGCCCTACGAGGTGTACTCCAAGAAAACCAGCGCCGAGGTCAGAGGCTCAGTGGTTCGCCTGGAGCCACCGGACCTTGAGGGCTACCCAGACGATCACATCGGTAACGACCCGGCGCATGTCATCGCACGCTGCCCCTACTATGCCTGGCGGCAACCCACCGACGAGATTCTGTGGATCTTTCGACTTGTAAAAGGGTTGAACGAGGTGATCCTCCATACCGAGACACAAGTCGTCGGCCAATCCTGGCCCGTCGGTGCGCCGGTCAAGCAGGTGTTTTACTGGGAACAATTGCGCCAGTTCAAAGGCTACAGCTTCGAGTTCTATTACGTGATCTCAAGCAGCTTCACCCGCGCGCGCGCAATAGACCTGAATGAATCCTTGCGTCGGATATTGACCATCAGCTAGATACGTCAAACCCCAAGGCACTCTCGCGAGTGGCTTGGGGTTTGAGTCGCTCGACAATCAGTTTTGAATCTTGTGATCCAGCGCCGCATAAAAGTTGGCACTCTGTTGCAGGTATTTCTGGGTATAGGCCGTGACATTGGATTTTTTGCCGGTGACTTCCACGCTGGCAGCGGCAGGCAATGCCACCGTGGCGGAAACAGCAGAAGCAGCAATGATCGAGAAGAGATTGAAATTCATGGCGGTAACCCTTGTGTTCGTTTGGTTGGGTGGCCTGGGAAGGCCTTGGAACCCAACTTACGCCCGAGGGTTGAACCTTAGAAATGCTTTGAAACAGTAGCCGTTATCACTGCGATTAATACAAAGGCTCAGGCCCCGCAGTGCGGGGCCTGTGGCTTATTGACGCACCAGGAACTTGAGGTCACTGGGGGCATCAATCGGCAATTTCTGCACGGTTTTACCCAGCAGGCCGGTCTTGGGGTCGCGCTCGACGACGACAATTTCATTGCTTTTCTGGTTGGCGATCAGCAGGAACTTTCCGCTAGGGTCGAGGCTGAACTCACGCGGATGGTCGCCTTCGACAGAACGCCGCTGGATTTCTTTAAGGTGCGCGGTGGCTGGGTCGATGCTGAACACCAACATCTGATTGGCCGTGCCACGGTTGCTCACGTACAGGAATTTACCGTCGTTTGAGGCATGCAACGCTGCACCGGCCTTGTCGGACACCGGTTGGCCGGCGGCATAGTCGAGCAACTGGGTTTGCGTCAGCTTGCCCTCGTTGTAATCGAACACGGCTACCTGGGCGCTCATCTCAGTGGTCAGCCAGGCGTGTTTGCCGTCCGCGCTGAACAGCAAGTGACGCGGGCCGCTGCCCGGCGGCAACTGCACCGACGCCGGGTCGGCCGCTGTCAGTGGCAGCTCATGATTGGCCTTGGGGTCATAGCGGTAGGCAAACACCTTGTCCGCGCCCAGGTCCTGCACGAATACATACTTGCCGTCCGGCGACGACACCACCGAATGCACATGGTTGGACGCCTGGCGCTCCGGGTTCACACGGCTGGCCGGGTGCCCGCTCAACTGCACCGGTGCCGACAGCTTGCCGCTGGCATCCACCGGCAGGATCGCCAGGCTGCCACCCGGGTCTTCCACCACCGAATAGTTGGCGACGAACAGATAACGCCCATCGGCGGCCACACTGGAATGGGTGGGCTCATTGCCCAGGCTCTGCACCTGGTTGATCAGGGTCAACTGGTGGTTCTGCGGGTCGATGCTGTAGCTGCTGACGCGGCCGACCGCGTCTTCCTGGCCCGGGCCGTTTTCATTGACCACGAACAGGTGCTTCTGGTCTTTGGAGATCGTCAGCCAGGAAGGGTTGGCGGTTTTCGCCGCCAGCGCCGGCTTGCCGCTGAACTGCCCGGTGCTACTGTCGAATTGCAGACGGTAGATCCCTTCACTGGTGCCGGCCGTATAGCTGCCGACCAACAGTTCATGGATATCGGCCGGTGCGGCCTGCACCGACATCGCACCGACACTGCCTGCCATCAGCAGGGGCCAGAATTTACGCATCATCTGCTTCGTCCTCATCGTTATTGTTGTCGCCCTGGATGGCGCTCAAGCAGACCAGACGGTGTTCACCGTCTTCGTTGATCAGCAACCAGCTTTGCAAGCTCTCGTCAAAGGTAGCCGCCTGCAATTGTTCTGGACTGAAGGTCCAACGCTTGAGTTCCCGGCCATCCATGCTTTGGATCTGCAGTTGCTGATCAAGCTCGAAGTCAAAAGCGTGCAGCCCATTGATGATCAGCATATCGCTGGTAGCAAGGACGCAAGTCAGGGTGTCGGCAGTCATGGCAGTCAATCATTTTGGGGAAAGCCGCAATGATAGCCCAGCCTGTAACCTAGAGGTTGAACACTGCGGTGATGCTATCGCAGCATAGGTCTCTACAACTTCGGTACGACGCTAAACTTGTGGCGAGGGAGCTTGCTCCCGTGACGGCCTGACAGCCAACGCCCGCCTACCTGACGCCCCCACGATCAAACTGTGGGAGCTGGCTTGCCTGCGATGGCGGCCTCACAGTCGACACCGTAATACCGAGTACATATCCATTCCTGCGGTAACGGATATGTACGCGCTCTGATCCAACATCCCAGTTGGCTGCCAGGCCGTCTTCGCAGGCAAGCCAGCTCCCACACTTGGCACGGTGCGTCAGTTGGATCAGCTTCGGCTGTCAGGCCGTCACGGGAGCAAGCTCCCTCGCCACAGGTCCAGCTTTGCACCAACGTTGTGTAGATACCTATGCCTATCGCAGGCAAGCCAGCTCCCACACAAGCCCGCTCCCGCCTTTTGGGAGCAGGATCAGTGTGCGAACAACGAGTTGCCCTTCTGCCCTGCCAGCTTTTCAGGCTTGATCAGGAATCGCGCCAGCGCCGGCAACAGCCACAGCGCGCCGAACATGTTCCACAGCAGCATGAAGGTCAGCATCAGGCCCATGTCGGCCTGGAACTTGATGGCCGAGAAGATCCAGGTGCACACGCCGATGGCCAGGCACAAGCCGGTGAACAGTACGGCCTTACCGGTGGACTTCAACGTCTGGTAATACGCCTCTTGCAACGGCAAGCCAGCGCGCAGGAAGCTTTCCAGACGGCTGTAGATGTAGATGCCGTAGTCCACGCCAATCCCCACACCCAGGGCTACCACCGGCAAGGTTGCGACCTTGACGCCAATGCCCATGAACGCCATCAGTGCGTTACCCAGTACCGAGGTCAGCACCAGCGGCAGCACGATGCACAGAGTCGCCGCCCAAGAGCGGAAGGTGATCATGCACATGGTGGCCACGCACAGGTACACCAGGATCAGGATGATCAGTTCCGACTCCTTGATCACCTCGTTGGTGGCCGCTTCGATCCCGGCATTACCCGCTGCGAGGATGAATTCCAGGCCGTCCTTGTTGTTTTCCTTGGCAAAGTCCTGCACCGCATGCACCGCGCGGTCGAGGGTTTCGGCCTTGTGGTCATTGAGGAACACCAGCACCGGCGCCAGGGAGCAATTGTTGTTGTACAAGCCATCGGCACGGGCGATGGAGTTGTTCAGCACATCCGGGTTGCGCGACAGGGTTTCCCATTTCAGGTTGCCTTCGTTCATGCCCTTGATCATTTGCTTGGACACAGTCACCAACGAGATCGCCGACTGCACGCCCTCGGTGTTCTGCATCTTCCACATCAACTGGTCGATGGGCGCCATGGCTTCATAGCGCGAGCAACCTTCGGCCTTGGTCTTGACCATCACCACCAGCACGTCGGAGCTGGTGGAGTAATTGCTGATGATGAAATTGTTGTCCTTGTTGTAGCGCGAATCCGGGCGCAGTTCCGGTGCGCCTTGGTCCAGATCGCCAATCTTCAGGTTCTGGCTGTACCAGAGGCCGCCACCAAAGGCGATCAACGCCAGGAACACCGAAACCGGCGCGACTTTCGGGCTGGCAAATTTGGACAACAGGCGCCAGAAGCTATGTTCGCGGTTCGCGTCTTTCTTGCTCTTGGCGATGGCGCGCTTGCTGATGCCCACGTAGGAAATCGCGACCGGCAGCAGGATCAGGTTAGTGAACACGATCACCGCCACGCCGATGGACGCGCCGATAGCCAGTTCGCGGATCACGCCGATGTCGATGATCAGCAGCGTGATGAAGCCCACCGCATCCGCCAGAATGGCGATCATCCCCGGCAGGAACAGTTGCCGGAAGGTGCGCCGCGCGGCGGTGAGGGCGTTGTCTGCCTCGCTGGATTGCAGGGCAATGCCGTTGATCTTCTGCACGCCATGGGAAATGCCGATGGCGAAGATCAGGAACGGCACCAGCATTGAATACGGGTCCAGTCCGAAACCGAAGAAGTGCATCAACCCCAGTTGCCAGACCACCGCCACCAATGTCGTGCTCAACACCGCAATGGTGCTGCGCAGGCAGTTGGTGAACCACAGCAGCAGAATCAGGGTGATGACGAACGCAACGCCGAAGAACAGCACCACCATCACCAGGCCATCGATCAGGTCGCCGACCTTTTTGGCAAAGCCGACAATATGAATCTTGACGTTGGGGTTCTGGGTTTCGAACTTGTCGCGGATCTTGTCTTCGAGTTCATGGGAGAACTTGCGGTAGTCCAGGGCCAGCAACTTGCCCTGGTCTTGCGGGTCCGGGTAGGACTCCAACAGCGGAATATCAACGATGCTCGACTTGAAGTCATTGGCCACCAGCCGCCCGACCTGGCCGGACTTGAGCACGTTATTGCGCAACTGGTCGAGGCTCTGCGGCGAACCGTTGTAGCTCTGCGGGATCACCTCCCCGCCGGCAAAACCTTCTTCGGTCACCTCGGTCCAGCGCACGCTGGGGCTCCACAGCGACTTGAGGCCCGAGCGGTCCACACCGGAGATGTAGAACACCTCGTCGTGGATCTGGCGCAGGGTCTCCATGTACTCCTTGGTGAAAATGTCCCCGTCCTTGGCTTCCACCGAAATACGCACGGTGTTGCCCAGGTTGGCCAAATCGTTGCGGTGCTCCATCATTTTTTCGATGAAGGGGTGCTTGAGCGGAATCATTTTTTCAAAGCTGGTGGACGGGCGAATCAAGGTCGCCTGCCAGAACAGGAAGAGGCTCACCAGCAGGCAGATGACGATCACCGCCGGGCGATTGTTGAAGATCAGACGCTCAAGAAAGGTCGCTTTATCGTTGTGATGACTGCTCATTGAATCCCCGCCTTCTTATTATTGTGAGAGCTCTGCGCCGGCCGATGTGGCAACCCGCACGCCACCCTGCCCCGCGAGGATCAAATTGCCATTGCCGGCCGCCGTGACCGCCGAGAGTGAAATACGGTCCGGGCGATTGAACACACTGAAGGTCTGGCCGTCGTCATGGCTGACCACCACGCTGCCGCCGTTGCCGACCACAACAATGGAACCGTCCTCCAGCAAGGTCGCCCCCGACAGGCCAAACTCCAACGCGCCACGCGCTGCGTTCAATTGGACCTGTTCCCAAGTGCTGCCGAAATCAGTGGAGCGGTAGAGGTTGCCGCGCAACCCATACGCCAGCAGGGTTTGCGGCTGTGCGGTGCTGATCACGCCAAACAGCGAACCCTCGTAGGGGCCTTCGAGTTTTTCCCAGGTCTGGCCGTCGTCGCTGGAGCGAAACATACTGCCTTGCTCACCGACGATAAACAGGCCGGCGCCCTTGACCTGGGCGATGGCGTTGAGGTGGTACTGGTCTTCGTTGTCGAGACGCTCGCTGACATCGTTCCAGGTTTTGCCGGCGTCGGTGGTCTCGATCAGCGCACCGTAGGCGCCCACGGCCAGGCCGTGGTTGGCGTCGTTGAACCACACATCGAGCAACGGCGCTTCGCGTTTGAGGTCTTGATATTGCTGGGTCCACGTGGCGCCGCCATCGGTACTGGCAAGAATCTGCGCATCGTGGCCGACGGCCCAACCGTGCTGATCATCAACGAAAAACACCGCCGTGAGCAGTTGCCGGGTGGGTACTTTGGCTTGGGCCCAGGTGTTGCCCTGGTCATCGGAATAAAGGATATGCCCCCGATCACCGACCGCCACCAGGCGCTTGCCCGCGTGAACCACGTCGATCATCAAGCCTTTGGCGGCCTTGGGGGATTCAATTGCAAAGACTGCGGCGGCGGAGGTATCGCTGGCGGCCAGAACCGGCAGCGACAATACGCTGCCAGCAAGCAGCGAGAGCGCTGTGGCCAGCAACGCAACCCTGCGTGCGGCGCGTGGGCGGCAAACAACCCAACCCATGACAGGCTCACTCATAGACCTTTCTCCCATTTATTATTGTAGGTCGTCTTCTCTGCCAGGACCTTGAAACCTGCAATCTAGAGCCCCTGGAGGAAGCAGGAGCCATCCTATCGGGCTTTGGAATCGTCTGACAATCGGCGCTACGTTATCTTTTGTTAACTGGCGGCGTTTGGCCATGTGCTGAATATCGCTGCATCAGCTGAAATGATGAGCTGACTGCGATCAGGGCAAATGAATTTTTATTCCATCTATTGAATTTAATGAATTTTTATTCCATTAATGGCCTTCCCTGAAAACAATAATCCAAAGGACCACGACGATGCGTGAACTCGGAATCGGCTTGATCGGCACAGGCTTCATGGGCCGCGCCCACGCGCTGGCGTTCAACAACGCTCGGGCGGTATTTGAACTGCCTGTGCAGCTCAAGCTGGCCGCCCTGGCCGATGCTGACACTGAACGCGCCCAGCGTTGCGCCAGCGCCTGGGGGTTTGCTCAGGCCCATGGTGACTGGCAAGCGCTGGTCAACGACCCCAAGGTCGACGTCGTGGCCATCACCACCCCCAACCATTTGCATTACCCCATGGCCATGGCCGCGATTGCGGCGGGCAAAGCCTTGTATTGCGAGAAACCCCTGGCCGTGAGCCTCGAACAAGCCGACGCCATGCGCCGCGCCGCCCATACCGCCGGGGTGGTGACGCGTGTCGGCTATAACTACCAGCACAACCCCATGATCGTGCTGGCCCGGCAGATGATTGCCCAGGGCGAATTGGGCCAGATCATCAGTTTCCAAGGTGAGTTCAGCGAAGACTTCATGGCGGACCCGGCCTCCCCTTGGTCGTGGCGCTGCGAAGTGGAGCATGCTGGCGGCGCCCTGGCTGACCTGGGTAGCCATTTGCTGTCGATGGCGCGTTACCTGGTTGGCGATGTGGTCAGTGTGTGTGCCGATACCCAGACCGTGCATGCTCAGCGTCCCGCTACCCAAGGCAGCGCTGATTTGAAATCCATCGCCGTGGATGACCAGGTGCACGCCCTGCTGCGCTTCGCCAACGGTGCACGCGGCACGGTGAGCAGCAGTTGGCTCAAGCACGGTTACAAAAACCACCTGTGCTTTGAGATAAGCGGGACCAAAGGCACCTTGGCGTTTGACCAGGAACGCTTGAATGAACTGCGTCTGCACCGCGTCGGCCAGGACGGCTTCCAACGCCTGCTGGCTGGCCCCGCCCTGCCCGGCTATGCGGCATTCAGCCCGGCGGCGGGGCATCAGTTGGGTTACAACGAATTGAAGACGTTGGAAGTGCACGAGTTGATCATGGCGCTGGCCGGCCAAGGGGCCCAGGGCACGGACTTTGAGGCGGCGTGGGAGGTGGAGCGATTGGCGACGGCGATTCGAGTGGCCGCCCTTGAGGAACGCTGGGTGAAAGTGGGCACGGTTTAAAAAGTGGGAGCGGGCTTGCTCGCGAATACGCTGTGTCAGTCGGCACCCTCAGTGCCTGAACCGCCGCTTTCGCGAGCAAGCCCGCTCCCACATTTGGTCATCTGAACCATTCAATCAGCGCAAGGCCCGACGCAGCACTTTGCCCACCGTGGTCTTGGGCAATTCCGTGGTGCGAAACTCCACATACTTTGGCAGCTTGTACCCCGTCAGGTACTCCCGGCAGTGCGCAAGAATCTGCTCCTGGGTCAGGGTCGGGTCCTTGCGCACGACGATGATCTTGACCTTCTCCCCGGTCACTGGGTCTTCGACCCCAATGGCCGCCACTTCAGCAACCCCAGGGTGCATGGCCACCACGTCCTCGATTTCATTGGGGTACACGTTGAAGCCCGAGACCAGGATCATGTCCTTCTTGCGGTCTACCAGGCGGATATACCCGCGTGCGTCCATCACGCCGATGTCCCCGGTGGACAGCCAGCCCTCGGCATCCAGCACCTCGGCGGTTTCCTTCGGCCGTTGCCAGTAGCCCTGCATCACTTGCGGGCCACGTACTTGCAACTCGCCCTGCTCGCCGATATCCGCCAGTTCGCCGTCTTCGCGTACGAAGCGCACCCAGGTAGAAGGCAATGGCACGCCAATGCTGCCGGTGAATTCCATCTCGCGCATGCGGGAAATATCAATAGGGCTGATGCTCACCACGGGCGAACATTCGGTCAGCCCATAGCCTTCGATGATCGGCAGCCCGGTCACCTCCTTCCAGCGCTTGGCCACCGCGCTGTGGGTGGCCATGCCGCCAGCAATCACCAGGCGCAGGTCGGAAAAGTCCCGTGCACAGAATTCCTTGTTCTCCAGCAACCCATTGAACAGCGTGTTCACCCCGGCAATGCCATTGAAGCGTTCCTTGCGCAGGATCATCTGCACGCGCTTCACGTCCCGAGGGTTGGCGATGAGGATATTGCGCCCGCCCAGGCACATGAACATCAGGCAGTTCACCGTCAGTGAGAAGATGTGGTACAGCGGCAGCAAGGTCACGTTGGTTTCCTGCTTGTGCAGGTTTAACTGGTCACCGACCCAGGCCTTGGCTTGCAGCAGGTTGGCAATGATATTGCGATGGCTGAGCATCACACCCTTGGCATCGCCGGTGGTGCCGCCGGTGTATTGCAGAAAGGCCAGTTCATCGCGGTGCAGGCTGACCGGCAAATGGTGCATGGCCCTGCCCTGTTTGAGCACCTGGTTGAAACGCAGCGAACCGGGCAACCTGAAGGCCGGTACCTGCTTCTGCACGCTGCGCAGGATGAAGTTCATTGCCGCGCCCTTGAAGGTGCCCAGCAAGTCGCCAATGGCCGCGACCACCACTCGCTTGACGCTGCTGCCTACCATGGCTTTTTCCAGGGTATGCGCGAAATTTTCGAAGATCACCACGGTTTCGGCGCCACTGTCCTTGAGCAGGTGCTTGAGTTCGTGGGCGGTGTACAACGGGTTGACGTTGACCACCACCGCCCCGGCCAGGATCGTGCCCAGCAGGCAGATCGGGTACTGCAAGCAGTTGGGCATCATCAGGGCCACGCGGTCGCCCTTCTTCACGCCCTGGTCCTGCAGCCAGGCGGCAAAGGCAATACCCTGGGTGCGCCAATCGGCATAGGTCATTTGCGTGCCGATGCTGACGTAGGCCACCCGTTCACGGAACTTCTCCAGGTGCTCCAGGAACACTTCGCGCAGCGACGGGTAGTCCTCGATCCCGGCGTCAATGTCCGCTGGCACGCCGGGCAGGTAAGTGTTCAACCAAATGCGTTCGGTGTGTTCCAGGCTGATAGCGTTCATCGCAGTGTCCTTATTGTTGTTTTTGATAGCGCTACTTTTCGACGATGGCGGTGATACCCAACCCACCCGCCGCGCAGATCGAGATCAGGCCGCGACCGCCACCGCGTTCATGGATGGCCTTGGCCAGCGCCGCCAGTTGCCGGCCACCGGTGGCCGCAAAGGGATGGCCGCAGCCCAGTGAGCCGCCGTTGACGTTCATTTTGGCCCGGTCAATGGTGCCCAGGGGGGCGTCAAGGCCGAGTCGCTCGCGGCAATACTGCGGGTCTTCCCACGCCTTGAGCGTGCACAACACCTGGGCGGCGAACGCTTCGTGGACCTCGAAGAAATCGAAGTCGGCAAAACTCAAGCCTTCACGCGCAAGCATGCGTGGCACGGCGTAAGCCGGCGCCATCAGCAGGCCCTCGGTGCCGTCGACAAAATTTACCGCAGCCGTTTCGCCGGTGCGCAAGTAGGCCAACACCGGCCAGCCATTGGCGGCGGCCCATTCTTCACTGGCCAGCAGCACCACCGAGGCGCCATCTGTCAGGGGCGTGGAGTTGCCAGCGGTGAGCGTGCCGTTCTGGCGGTCGAAGGCCGGCGACAAGCCGGCGAGCTTTTCCAGGCTGATATCGGCACGCAGGTTGTTGTCACGGGCCAAGCCGCGATGGGGGCTGATCAGGTCGTCGAAGAAGCCGCGTTTATAAGCCGCATCCAGGCGCTGGTGGCTGGTGAGGGTCAGCTCGTCCTGGGCCAGGCGCTTGATCTGCCAGCGCTTGGCCATTTCTTCGCAGTGCTCGCCCATGGACAGGCCGGTGCGCGGCTCGCCATTGCGCGGCAGCAACGGTTTAAACAGCATCGATGGGCGTACTTTCATCAAGGCCTTGAGCTTGCCGCCCAGGCTTTTGGCGCGATTGGCCGCAAGCAAGGTATGGCGCAAGGATTCGTTGATGCCAATGGGCGCGTCGGAGGTGGTGTCGGCACCACCGGCAACGCCCACTTCGATCTGGCCGAGGGCGATTTTATTGGCCACCAGCAGCGCGGCTTCAAGCCCTGTGCCACAGGCTTGTTGCACATCATAGGCAGGGGTTTGCGCCGACAACGTGGTGGACAACAGCGCCTCGCGGGCCAGGTTGAAATCCCGTGAGTGCTTGATCACCGCTCCGGCGGCAAACTCACCCAGGCGTTGGCCGTGCAGGTTGTAGCGCTCCACCAACCCTTGCAGGGCGGCGACCAGCAGGTCCTGGTTACTGTCGTGGGCATACACCGTGTTGGAGCGCGCAAATGGAATACGGTTGCCGCCGATAATCGCCACGCGGCGGGTCGGGGCTGGGGTAAAACTGTAGTCACTCATTGCTGGCTCTCTTTCCAAATGAATAGCCCGCGCATATGGGGCTTGTCCCCGGCGAAATTGCGCACTTCGAACTCGCGCCGTGGCCCGCTCACGGGGTGGCCCCACAGGGCGACCTGGCCGGGCAGGAAGATCGGCAATTTGAAGTCGCAATGGGCCTCGGCCTGATCCAGGCCACCGGGAGGCTGTTGCGCTGCCAATGCGCGGCCCAGAGTCCACATGCCATGGGCGATGGCGCGACGAAAGCCGAACAGCCTGGCACCGATGACCGACGTGTGAATGGGATTGAAATCCCCCGAGACCTTGGCAAAGCGTCGCCCCAGGTCGGCGGGCAGTACCCAGCGCTGGGTGCGTAACAGACCGTCTTCCTGCAGTGGCAGAGGGTCATTCCAGGGTTCGCCCACCGGATTGCTGACGTCACGGCGCAAATACAGGCTGTCGCTTTCCCACACCAGGGTTTCCTGGCTGTAGGCACGGGTGGCGATACTCAAGGCCTGCCCTTTCGGATGGGCCACCCAGCGCTCGCAATACACCTCCAGGCGCAGCGCCTGGCCCTCGTGCAAGCGTTGGTGCTGACGAATGCGATTGGCCAGGTGCACCATGCCACTGGCCGGGTACGGGAAGCTTGGCCGGGTCAGCAGCATGAGGTGCAGGGGGAACGCCAGCACATGGGGATAGGACAATGGCACGCCCTGTTCGCGACGAAAGCCACACGCCCGTGCGTAAGCGGCGATACCGGCCGGCGAAAGCTCCACCGCGCTGCGCACCAGGCGTGCTGCAGGCAATGGCGGCGCACCGTCTAACTTGGGTTTGCGCAAGGCGCGCAGGCCGTCGAGCAACAACTGCGTGCGCGACGGCGGTGGGTCGATAATCTGCGTCACGTAGTCCATCGGTCAGGCTCCCAACAGGCTTTGGCCGCACACCCGCACCACCTGGCCATTGACGCCGCCCGACGCCGGATGCGCCAGCCAGGCAATGGTCTCGGCCACGTCGATGGGTTGCCCGCCCTGGGACAACGAATTCATGCGCCGCCCCGCTTCGCGGATCATCAGCGGGATCTTCGCGGTCATCTGGGTCTCGATAAAGCCGGGCGCCACTGCATTCACCGTGACCTGCCGGGCTGCCGCGCGCGGTGCCAGGCCCTGTACCAGGCCGATCACACCGGCCTTGGACGTGGCGTAGTTGCTCTGCCCCAGGTTGCCGGCGATACCGGAAATCGACGACACGCACACAATGCGCCCACCAGGGTTCAAACCCTGACTGTCGAGCAAGGCCTCACTGAGCTGCCACGGCGCTTCGAGATTGACCGCCAGCACACTGCGCCAGGCGCCCTCGGTCATTTTGGCGATGGTCTTGTCGCGGGTGATCCCGGCGTTGTGCACCACCACATCAAAGGCGCCATATTGGCTGACGTGGGTTTGCAACAGTGAGACGGTGTCGGCGGCGGTGATATCCAGGGGCAACGCTGAACCGCCCACGCTGGTCGCCGCCTGCTGCAAGGCTTCCTGGGCCTGGGGCACGTCCACACACACCACATGGGCACCGTCCCGCGCCAGCACCTGGGCAATCGCCAGGCCGATGCCACGGGAGGCGCCGGTGACCAGGGCGCGTTTGCCGGCAAAGGGTTTGTCCCAGTTGATGGCGGCATGGCCATCGACCGGTTTTTCCAGGCGCACCACCTGCCCCGAGACATAGGCGGAACGGCGCGACAGGAAAAACCCCAGGCTGCTGTCCAGCGCGTCTTCCGCGCCCGGCGCCACGTACAGCAGTTGCACGGTGATCGCGCGGCGCAGTTCCTTGGCCAGCGACCGCACCAAGCCTTCAAGGGCGCGTTGGGCGATGGCCTGGGGCAAGTCGTCGCAATGCTCGGGTGCCGTGCCGAGTACCACCACCCGGCCATGCTGGCTGAGGCGCTTGGCATTGCTGTGAAAGAACAGGTAAAGCTCATCCAACTGTTGCAGGTCGGTCACGCCGCTGGCGTCGAACACCGCGCCTTGCACCTTGACCGTGGACGGTGCCTTGAGCGTCGCCGGGCTCGCGGCGACGGTGTCGGTGGCGCTGAACACGCGCTGCACCGAGGCCACCAGGCGCCCTGCCCCGGCGATGATCACAGGATTAGCCAGGCCGGCCTGGCCGCTGCGATGCCGTTGCAGGGGCAAGGGTTGCGGCAAGCCGACCGCCTGGGCCAGACGCCGGCCCCAGGGAGAATTGACGAACGAAAGGTAGCTGTCACTCATAAGGAGTCCACTCACAACACAGTTCTTGCCTGATAAACCGGTCAAATGTGGGGAACTGGATCGCCCTCTGTAGGAGCGAGCTTGCTCGCGAAAAACGTCAACGATAACGCTGGCTTCCTGAATCAACGCGGCGCCTATGAGTTCTTCGCGAGCAAGCTCGCTCCTACAAAAAGCCTTCTGCCTGGTATTCAAGGCAAGCAGTTCCCACCTGTGGACCGGGTTTTCTCTTAATTGACCGGGACGCTGCGCCGTTTGGCCACCGGCTCGAGCACCTGCTTACGCTGCTGCAGAGCCTCCAGCAAACCAAAGTCCTGGGGAAAGTCGTCCACCTGGATACCGTGGTCGGCGTATTCCACATAGCGCGCCAGCAAGGCGTCTTCGTCGTCGCTGATCAAATCCAGCGCCCGCGCCTTCACGCGCCAATCGGTGAAGGCCGTGGCAGAAATCGGCAGCGGGCCGAGCAGACCTTGCTTGATGGCGGGCTTTAGCCGCGCCTCGATCAGCTCCACTTGGGGCAGCAAACGGAAACCCAATTCGCCGTAGGCCAGCTTGTCGACTTCCGGACGTGGGATGTAGGAGTTGGCCAGCAACCGGTCGCGGGTCTCGCCAGGGGTCTGCACCACCTCCGCCACCTGCGCCAACAGGCGGTCCGACGGTTTGCGCAGCGGGATGCCAAACGGAAAGCTCAAGGTGCGCACCACTGCTGCTGCGGGTTTTGAAGGGTAGTTGTCGAGCACTTCGGCCAAGGCCTCGTGGGCGCGCAACAACGCGTCCTGGGCCGCCCAGTGAACGAGAGGCAAGTCCGCCTGGGGCCTACCGTCATCCTCGAAGCGCTTGAGCACGCAAGACAGGATGTACAGCTGCGACAACATATCCCCCAGGCGCCCGGTAATACTTTCCTTGCGTTTGAGGGCACCGCCCAGCACGCCCATGGAGATATCCGAGATCAGCGCCAGCACCACCGACAGCCGATTGGCCTGGCGATAGTAGGCAGCCAGCGCCGGGTCGGTCTTGGCCGGGGCCGCAATCAGGCGCCCGCCGGTCAGGGCATGCACCGCTGCGCGTACGGTGTTGGCCACGACAAAACTCACATGGCCAAACATTGCGCTGTCGAAGTCTTCCAGGGCCTTGCGCCGGTCGGGGTTGTGCGCCGCCTCCATCTCGCGGAACACGTAGGGATGGCAACGAATCAAGCCCTGGCCAAAGATGATCAGACAGCGGGTCATGATGTTCGCGCCCTCCACCGTAATGGCGATGGGACTTTGCTGGTAGGCACGGGCGAGGAAGTTATTGGGGCCCATGCAGATGCCTTTGCCGGCGACGATGTCCATGCCGTCGTTGACGATGATGCGCGCCCGCTCTGTGACGTGGTACTTGGCAATGGCCGAGATCACCGACGGTTTCTCACCGGCGTCCAGGGACGCCACCGACACCTTGCGCACCGCATCACAGGCATACAGATGCCCGGCCATGCGCGCCAGCGGCGCCTGTACACCTTCGAACTTGCCGATGGGCAGGCCGAATTGCTTGCGCATCGCCGCATAGGCTGTGGTACCGCGCACCGCCACTTTACCCAGGCCGACGTTGGCCGAAGGCAGGGAAATTGCCCGACCTGCCGCCAGGCACTCCATCAACATGCGCCAGCCGTTGCCGATTTGTTCGCGGCCACCGATCACCCACTCCAAGGGAATGAACACATCCTTGCCGGTGGTAGGACCATTCTGGAATACCGCATTCAACGGCCAGTGACGCCGGCCGCTGTTCACCCCTGGATGGGAGGTGGGGATCAACGCACAGGTAATGCCCAGGGAACCTGGCGCGCCAAGCAAGCCCTGCGGGTCTTCGGCGCGGAACGCCAGGCCCAGCACCGTGGCAATCGGGCCGAGGGTGATGTAGCGCTTGTCCCAGGTCACTTTGAAACCCAGTACTTCCTCGCCCTCATGCATGCCTTTGCAGACAATGCCCAGGTCGGGGATCGCGCCTGCATCCGAGCCGGCATACGGGCTGGTCAGGGCGAAACACGGAATGTCGTCACCGCGTGCCAGGCGCGGCAGGTAGTAGTTGCGCTGGGCGTCGGTGCCGTAATGCAGCAGCAACTCGGCCGGGCCCAGGGAGTTGGGGACCATCACCGAAATCGCTGCCGCCGAGCAGCGTGTCGACAGTTTCATCACCACTTGGGAATGGGCGTAGTGGGAGAAGCCTTTGCCGCCGTACTGCTTGGGAATGATCATGCCGAGGAACCCGGCATCCTTGGTGTACTGCCAGCCCTCGGGGGACATGTCCTGCCAGACCTGTGTGGTTTCCCAGTCGTTGGCGATGTCGCACAGGGTTTCGACTTCGTTGTCGAGGAAGGCTTGCTCCTCCGCGCTCAGGCTGGCCGGCGCGGCTTGCAGCAGACGCTGCCAGTCGGGCTTGCCGCTGAACAGCTCGGCATCCCACCACACGGTGCCGGACTCAATGGCCGCACGCTCGGTATCGGACATCGCCGGCATGATCGTACGAAACAGGCCCAGAGCCTTGGTGGTCAACAGTTTGCGGCGCAGGGGTTTGATCGCCAGCACCAAGGCGGGCAGCACCACCAGCACGGCCGCCACGGCAATGCCCGGCACGGCCACTGCGTTGAACAGGTAACCCACCACCAACCAGACCAGGCCAGCGCCCAGCCACAAGGTAGCGGCGGCTTGTCGATACGCCAGGGCAATCGCGGCGGCGAGACCCACCAATAACCAGATAAGCATGGGGATACCTCTACTTGATTCAGGGTGTGGCAAACGCATGAGCAGCTCGACATGAACTGCGGCTAAAAATCACACTACAAACTTCAAAGCGTAAATTCAAATTTTGTTTTGAAATTTTTATTTAATCAGTGGACAAAAAAATAGCGGCTGAACAGGCCCGCCTCGGTCGTCATGATTGGATAGGATCAATCAGGGTCGCCTATGCGACCCCGCTTCCAGCCTTCAAGCCAACTTGCGCTCGCACTGGATCAGAACGCGTAAGTCGCTGAGAGACTGACTACTTCGCCTTTGGCATCGGCTTTTCCATCGAGCGTGGCCCCACCCAGGCGATCCTGGTTGTGGGTTCTGAGCTTGGCTTTCTCAACGAATTGCCGCGAGTAGGCACCGTCGATACTCAAACCTGGAATCGCGCGAATGTTATAGCCAAACCCCAGGGAGGCGAAAATCCGGTCACCGTCTGGGATACGTGGGTCACGTGTGGAATTGCGCGTGGGCGTCTGGTCGGTTGCGACACCCGCACGGAAGGTGAAGTCGTCGGTGAATTTGTAGTCACCGCCGAGCGACACCATCCAGGCGTCCTTGTAGTTGTAGGGAATCGACACGATCTGCGTCCCCTCTGACTTCAATGTCAACGCCTTGAACGAGGACCATTGGGTCCAGGTGACGCTGGCGCCCAGCGTGAGGCGATCGTTGAACTGATGGACCCAGTCGATGGAAGCGTTGGCTGGCACATCCAGTTGCGTTGACGCCTTGGCACCATTGACGTTGAGGTCCAGCCCCGGGTATGCCAAGGCTGGCAGGCCACCTTCGATAAGTGACTTGTTGGCCTCGTCAGCATAAATGCTGTACTTGCCTTCCAGTTTGTTCTTGATCTTCGCGTGATAATTCAAGCCCAGGGTATCGAATTCGGTGGGTTTCCAGACCACGCCCGCAAACCAGCCGACCGAGGTGTTATCCACCTTGACCCGCATCAGCGATGAGCCCACTCCCGAGGGGAACGGTATGCCGATTTCAGGTGACAACGCTGCTGCGGAATACAAGTCGAGATTCTGGCTTACAAAGCCTTTGGTGTGCTGGACAATCGCGCCGGCCCCCACCGAAAACTCATCATTGACCTTGAACGACAAGGAGCCTGTCACCCCTACCGTTTCAATGCGCGTATCGACGGCAAAGTCGCGACCGATCCAGTCGTCATCCCAGGTCGTGCGTGCGCCCATCGGCACCACTTGGCTGAGCCCGAACGCAAAACGGTCGTTGATCGGTATCACCATGAAGCCGGTGGGTAGCCAAGCGGTGAAGCCGCCTTGCCCGCCATCGCCGGTGCGCGGCGTGGAACTTAAGTCCGTTGGGTCGACGGACACAGGCGCGTTGCCTGCGTAATCCTTCGCCGTGCCCTTGTATTTGACATTGATACGAGCGTAATCGACGGTAAATTGGGAGATCGTGTGATCAATGAATGCCATGCCGGCCGGGTTGTTGTAAGCCGCGGAGGGGTCATTCTGGAACAGTGAGCCACCGCCGAAGGCACGCCCCCATCCTGGAGCACCAAAGGTCGGCGTCGAAAAACCGCCGGCGTGTGCGTGTCCCGTTGCCGTGATCAGGCCGCCAAGCATCGCCAGGCTCAATAACGTGCGTGCCTGCTGTTTCTTATTATTCATGCTCCACTCCTTATTGTTTTTATCCTCCAGGATCGGTTGTCCCGACCTGGGTTCCCGCAGCCAGTGCCTCTTGCGAGGCACTGGTGTTTTCAACGTGTGATCATCACGTCATCCACTCACGGCACTTACGGGGTCACGGTAAAGGCCGGGCTTGGGGTAGCGGTCAGAGCGGTAATTTTGCAGGAGCCAACCGTTTGGGCGCTGGGTACAGTCAGGGTATTGGTGGAGTTTTTGAAGCCGACATTGATGGTCACTGGCGAGGTGGAGCAGTTGTTGAGAATTTTGAAGTTCACACCTGAAACCGTACCGTTGAAGGCATCAGGACCGCCACTTGCCACGTTCAATGTCCATGGCAAGCCCAGCAACTGAGGGACACTACAGAGCGCGTTGGAACCGCTGACCTGCGCGCCGGTAATCGAGGCACTCGCCCCGTTGGCGGCGACCGAGCCAGTAAATACGATGTTGCACGTCACCGGCAGGTTCAACGAAGCGGGCGACGTTACCGTGATGGACCCCGCAGTGGTGAATCCCTGGCCGGCAGGCGCAATAGTTGCCGCATTGGCCATTGAAACAGCGCCAAAGCACAGAGCAAACGAAGTTGCACAAACGAGGGTTTTCAAGCTTTTCATTGTTTTTCCTCACATGTTATGGCGATTCATTTCGCCAGGGGTAATGGCCATGATCGAGAGGTCACGGTGAAACTGCAGAACTTCCCTTTCCAGCCAAATTTCAATGCATTTACCGCTACAACCGTTGGAACGCGTTATTCGACAACTTTGAAGTTGGGCGGCATCTTGATCGACACCGTCTTGATCTTGCAGTCTTCGCCAATCGCAACATCGGCGGCTTCCAACTTTCCGGTGGCGTTATCCCAAGTCCCGTCGGCCGTCGACGGCCCACACTTGCCGCCCAGGCCAAAGGCATGCACGTCCACGCTGATCTTCGACATGGAGCCGCTTTTTGTATCTTTGGCGATTAACACCCAAGGCAAGTTGATGGCTTCGACACGGCTGCACTTGAGGCCACCGTCGAACTCGACTTTGTCGACATTCACCGATGAACCATCGGCTGCAACCTTGCCGGCTACCTTGATGGTGCAGTCGGCACTGATGAGCTTGCCTTTGGAAAAGCTGATAGGTCCCTGGGCGGTGAAGGCACTGCCAGCGGGTTCGATACGCGCAGCCTGGGCCTGGTGGTAAGCAATCAAACCCATGGCCGCCAACAGGATGTGGGCGGTGAACTTGGCAGAACTTTGCATGGTGTACGTCCTTCCCTTGAAATTATTGTTGTAGGGTCAAACCACGTTCTTGCATTTCATTACCGGGGGCGATCAGAACCTGCGCGATACACAGATCCCGAGTACGCCCTTACCGCTTGATACGTATCAAAATGGTTTGGCAGTGCCGCTGTACTTCTCCAGATACTTCAAGCGCTTTGACGGTTGAAGATTGGTCAGGTTGATATCGCCGGCATAGTGATTCAGTACACGATGGTCCATGCGACGCCGCCACAAGTACGGCACATAAGCCCAGACAATCATGCTGGCGTAGCCATACGGAAGTTGCGGTGACTCATCAAAGTGACGCAGCGACTGATAACTACGCGTAGGGTTGGCATGGTGATCGGAGTGCCGCTGCAACTGGAACAGAAAGATATTGGTGACAATTCGATTACTGTTCCACGAGTGACGCGGCGAGCAGCGTTCATAACGGCCATTGGGCAACTTCTGACGCTTGAGGCCGTAATGCTCGACGTAGTTCACCACTTCCAGCAACGAGAACCCGTAGATGCCCTGGATAATCAGGAACGGAATTACCGCCGCTCCCAGCCAGGCAATCATCGCGCCCCACAACACCACGCTGTACATCCAGGCGCTGAGAACGGCGTTCTTCCAGTGCAGGGCCGGCAGGCCGAGTTTGCGCAGGCGTTCGCGCTCCAGGTTCCAGGCCGACACGGCGCTGAACCACACCGAGCGCGGCAGGAATGCCCAGAAACTTTCACCGAGGCGCGAGCTGGCCGGGTCTTCCGGGGTGGCGACCCGTACGTGATGACCACGGTTATGTTCGGTGTAGAAGTGCCCGTAGAAGGTCGGCGCCAGGGTGACCTTGGCCAGGAACACTTCCAGGGGCTTGGGTTTGTGCCCCAGCTCATGGGCGGTGTTGATGGCAATGCCGGTGGCGGCACCGGTGGACATGGCCATGCCCACATAAGTCAACCAGCTGACTGCACCGTGAAGTTCAGTGCGCGCGGTGATGAACGCGGCGGTCTTGACCAACCAGCTTGAGGGTTCCAGGGTGGCCGTGGCGTGCAACAGGCCGCCGTTGATGATCCAGTCGATACCGCCAGCAGCGAGCCAACCGGTGATGACCACCGAGGCAATCACAAACAGCACGCCGGTGTAGACGATCCAGCGGTAGTAGCGTTGGGATTCAAGGTGGCTGACCGCAGATTCGGGCGGGTTGCTGACGTCTTCGCCGAGCAGGCCGTCAATCAGCGGAATCAGGCCGAAGATCACCAGTACGCCCACCCACCACAATTGTTGCACGCCTGTGGTGATGGCAAGGGCGCCGGAGAGCAAGGGCGTCGCCAGCGGCATGATGCCGAGCCACCACAGGTGGCGTTTGCCGTCGGCCCAGACATGCGGGGCTGCCAGAGTCTGGTTCATGGCAGCCTCCGAACGCATTCGGTGGGCAACGAGGCAGGCGACAGGTATACGGAGCGTTGACTGCTCCGGGAAATCAACCATGCGATAAAAGGCGTTTTTTTCATTATTTTATTCGCTCTTAGGCATTTCAAAAATAATTTCAAATTACACATTGAAATAATTTTTTTAAATAAATAGCGCGGAATCGTTAGGTCGTCAACTAGTTTCTCCAGCCCTTTTTTCCGTGACCGAGCAGTCTCTTTTCAGCCGTTTGGTCAGGTGCTCAGGGGCAGGCGTCAACGCCAGGCGCCGCAGTCAGGTGGCACTGTTACTGGCTCGCCAGGGCGACAGGTGGGTTTAGCGGCCGGACGCTCTCGCCGGGTCGAGCCCGCTTGGCCACCTGCTCCACCAGCGCCGCCACGCGCTCGGTGGCGGTGATCGGCAACATATGCCCCCGGCCTTCGATCACCTGCATTTTCAGCCCTGGCACCTTGCTGGCCAGGGCCTGGCCGTGTTTCTGGAAGTCGAGCACCTTGTCCTGCGCGCCGTAGATCAGGCCGATGGGCAGGGTCAATCGGGAGTAGCGCTTGACCATTTCCGGCAAGTGGTCATTGACCCGGTTGATCTCGGTGGAAGCGGCGTAGAAATTGTCGGGTCGCATGCCCAGCAAACCGCCGCCACGGGTGGCGAAGTCTGGTGGCGCAGGATCGGGAGCAAATACGCCCTTCACCACCGAGTCTTTGGTCAGCAGGCCGATGGGCAGGGTCAAGGTGTGGGCCACCCAGCGCCGCAGCCAGGCCGGGCGCACGGCCAGAGACAGGAACACCAGCGGCAGCATGCGTTGGGGGTGAGTCAAGGGCGCAACCAGCACCAGCCCGGATACGGCATGGGGATGGTCGAGGGCCAGCGCCAGGGCAATCGCGCCGCCCAGGGAGTGCCCCAGTACCAGCGGTTTGCCCAGGTCCAGCGTATTGATAAAGGCCGCGATTTGTCGCGCCTGGGCCGGCAAGTCTGCCGGCGTACCACTGTGCCGGGTGGAATAGCCTGAGCCCGGCCGGTCAAGGCTGATGACCCGAAAATGCTCACGCAACTGACCGGACAAGGCATAGGTCAGGTTGCGACTACTGCCCATCAGCCCGTGGATCATCACCAGCGGCGGGCCCTTGCCCTCTTCGACATAATGAAAGCGCTCGCCATCCACCTCGACGAAGCGCCCGTTGATCGGCACAGTCGCTTCAATGCGCCGCGTCATCCAGGCACTCAAGCCCCACAACGCAGCACTGGCGCCTGCCAGCACTCCCGCAGCGACAACCCATTCGACAGCCATAGCTCGGTCCTCTGCTTCCCTGCTGCTGGCGACCCGACCGGAATTGATCTGACCCCAGCCATCGTCCACGCCCTGGACCTACACTTCATGCATACCACGTTCGTCCGTCGGACAAATCGCTCATGCGCAGCAAGGTCCTAGCGTAGGCGAATTTTTCAGGTAGATTATTTAAAATCTTTTTTAAAATAAATAATTCAATTTTCCTTTGCAATGGTGTTCTATCTAAAAGACAAAACAAAAACAGGAGCACATCCGATGCCCAAGCGTTTTATTGACGAGGCAGCCCTATGAATGCCCCCAGCGACTCAATCCACATCGCCATCATTGGCTCCGGGTTCGCGGGCCTGTGCATGGCGATCAAACTCAAGGAAGCCGGGATCACCGACTTCTTTATTGCCGAACAGGCCGAGACCCTCGGCGGTACGTGGCGCGACAACCACTACCCAGGTTGCGCCTGCGACGTGCAGTCCCATGTGTATTCGTTTTCCTTTGCGCCCAACCCGAACTGGACGCGACAGTTCGCGGCGCAACCCGAGATTCGCGCCTATCTGGAAGACTGCGCCAGGCGCTTCGAACTGGCGCCCTACCTGCGCTTTGGCATGGGCCTGCAACGGGCACTGTTTGATGAACAGCAGCAGCGCTGGCAACTGACCTTCAGCGACGGCCGCCAGGTCAGCGCACGGGTGCTGGTGTCGGGCATGGGGGGGTTGTCACGCCCGGCAATGCCGGATATCCCAGGGTTGGACAGCTTCAAGGGCAAGCGCTTCCACTCCCAGCAGTGGGATCACGAGTATTCCTTGAAGGGCAAGCGCGTGGCGGTGATCGGCACCGGTGCCAGCGCTATCCAGTTCGTGCCACAGATCGCCCCGCAGGTAGCGCACCTGGACCTGTTCCAGCGCACACCGCCGTGGATCATGCCCAAGCCTGATCGGCCGATTTCAGCGTTCGAACGCTGGTTGTTCAAGCATGTACCGCTCACCCAAAAGCTGGTGCGCGCTGCGCTTTACTGGGCGCTGGAAGGCCGTGTTGTGGGCTTTGCCCTGCATCCACGCCTGATGAAAATGGTGCAGAAAATCGCCCTGCGTCATCTGCGCAAACAAGTGGCCCGCCCTTCCCTGCGCAAAACCCTGACGCCGGACTACACCATCGGCTGCAAGCGGGTGTTGATCTCCAACGATTACTACCCGGCACTCTCGCGCAGCAATGTCGAGGTGGTCACCGACAACGTACTGCGCATCGAAGCCGACGGCGTGATTACCGCCGACGGTATCAAGCACCCCGCCGATTGCCTGATCTTCGGCACGGGTTTCCAGGCCAGCGACCCGTTGCCCCGTGACTGCATCATCGGCCGTGAAGGCATCGACCTGATGGACGCCTGGCGCGATGGCGCCCATGCCTACAAAGGCACCACCGTGCCGGGCTACCCGAACCTGTTTCTGATTGTTGGCCCCAACACCGGCCTGGGGCATAACTCGATGATCCTGATGATCGAGGCCCAGGTCGCGTACATCCTCGACGCCCTGAAACACATTCAGCGCCAGCGCCTTGCCACGGTAGAGGTCAAGCCCGCCGTGGAGCACGCCTACAACCAGCAGTTGCAGGGCAAGCTCAAGCGCACCATCTGGAACACCGGCGGCTGCCAGAGCTGGTACCTCGACCCGCGCACCGGCAAGAACACCACGCTGTGGCCCGGCTCGACCTGGCGCTTCAAGCAGGTCACCCGGCATTTTGCCCTCAAGGACTACAGCGTCAGCCAGGCGCCGGCGCCCGCCCTGCCGCGAGCGGTTGCAACGCCCCACTCCACCACAGAAGGCAGCCTGTCATGAAGTCATTCAACGGCCGCGTCGCGGCGATCACCGGCGCGGCTTCCGGCATGGGCCGCGCACTGGCCCTGGCCCTGGCGCGGGAGGGGTGCCACCTGGCGCTGGCAGACAAAAACAGCCAGGGCCTGGAACAGACCCTGGCGCTGATCCGCACCTCGACCTTGTCGCCCGTCACTGTCACCACCCAAGTGCTGGACGTGTCCGACCGCCAGGCCATGCACGATTGGGCAGCACGCTGCGCGGCCGAGCACGGCCAGGTCAACCTGGTCTTCAATAATGCCGGGGTGGCGCTGTCGAGCACCGTCGAAGGGGTGGATTACGCCGACCTGGAATGGATCGTCGGCATCAACTTCTGGGGAGTGGTACATGGCACCAAGGCATTCCTGCCGTACCTCAAGGCCAGCGGCGACGGGCATATCATCAATACGTCCAGCGTGTTCGGCCTGTTCGCCCAGCCCGGCATGAGCGGCTACAACGCTACAAAGTTCGCGGTACGCGGCTTCACCGAAGCCTTGCGCCAGGAACTCGACCTGCAACGCTGCGGCGTCTCGGCCACCTGTGTACACCCCGGTGGTATTCGTACCGATATCTGCCGCAGCAGCCGCATCGACGCGAACATGACCGGTTTTCTCATCCACAGCGAGCAACAAGCCCGCGCCGATTTCGAAAAACTCTTCATCACCGACGCCGACCAGGCCGCCAAAGTGATCCTGCAAGGCGTACGCAAAAACAAGCGCCGCGTGCTGATTGGCCGCGATGCCTATTTCCTCGACCTGCTCGCTCGTTGCCTGCCGGCGGCCTATCAGGCGCTGGTGGTGTTTGCCAGCAAGCGCATGGCGCCCAAGCCGCGCACGCCGGTGTTTGAAACCAACGACGAGCCTCGACTCTGAACAGGAGGACGCACCATGTTGCCGATCCGTCGCGATATCCGTTTTGCCTTGCCTGCCGAGCGCATCAAGAACTGGCACGAACAAGGGCCGGTGGTCAGCCATTTCTTCAATGCCCTGTCGTTGCTGTTTCCCCAGGGCGAGCTGTTCTTCATGGACAGCGTGCGCCACTACCGTGGGCAGATCGATGATGCCGAACTGAAAAAAGAGATCCAGGGGTTTATCGGCCAGGAGGCCATGCACAGCCGGGAGCACGTGGCTTATAACGACTTGCTGCAAGCGGCCGGCCTGCCGGCGCACACCCTTGACCGACGCTTGAAGTTCTTCCTCGACCTGCAGAAAAAACACCTGCCGGCGTCGTTCAACCTGGCGGTGACCATCGCCCTGGAACACTACACCGCCATGCTCGCCGAAATCCTGCTGAGCGACCCGTCGCGCTTTGGCGACTCACTCAAGGGGTACCAGCAGATGTGGTATTGGCACGCCCTGGAAGAAACCGAACATAAAGCCGTGGCGTTCGATGTGTGGAACAGGGTGATTAAACCAGGGCCTGCACGTTACCTGCTGCGCACGGGGACCATGCTGACCACCAGCGTGCTGTTCTGGGTGGTGGTGCTGGATTTTCACGTGCGCCTGTTGATTGCCGACCGCACTTCGGGCGGCACGCTGAAGGGCTTGTGGCGCATGGTTAAGTTCTTGTATGGGCCCAAGGGGGTGTTTCCGCGGATGTGCCGGCCGTGGCTGCATTATTTCAAGCCGGGCTTTCATCCCTGGGATCATGACAACCGGGCACGGTTGACGGGCATTGACCGGTTGGTCGAAGAGATAGAGCGCACGCGCCGCAGTTACGACGCTTATCAAACTGACGCCCCTTGACCTAAATGTGGGAGCGGGCTTGCTCGCGAAAGCGGTGGGTCAGTCATATTGATGTCGACTGACACGCCGCCTTCGCGAGCAAGCCCGCTCCCACAGGGGGATCGCATTAGGGCAGAGAGGGTTACGCCAGGCTCTTGCTGACCACCTCAAACACATCGCTGGACAGCTCACCCGCGCCCAGGATGCGCTCCAGCTCCGCTTTCATCAGCGCCTGCCGTGCGCTGTCGTATTTACGCCAGCGTGTCAGCGGCGCCAGTTGGCGCGAGGCGATCTGCGGGTTCAACGTATTGAGCTGGATCACCAGGTCCGCCAGGAAACGGTAGCCCGAGCCATCCGCCGCATGGAAGTTGATCAGGTTCTGCCCGGCAAATGCGCCCACCAGCGCGCGCACCTTGTTGGGGTTCTTGATGGTGAACGCCGGGTGCTCCATCAGCGCCTTGACCCGCGCCAGCCCGCCCGGCAAGGTGCTGCCGGCCTGTACGCTGAACCATTGGTCCATGACCAGCGGGTTGTCCTTGAAGTTTTCCGCAAACACCGCCAAGGCCTGGGCTTTCTCTGCTTCGAACGGCGAGTTCACCAACACCGCCAACGCCGTCAGGCGTTCGGTCATGTTATCGCTGGTGTCGAACTGATCCAGGGTGGCCGCCAATACTTCTGGCTTGCCGCTGAGCATCAAGTAAGACAGCGCGATGTTCTGCAGCGCACGCCGGGCGAAGTGCTCGGCTTCTGCCACGTAAGGCGTTTGCTTGGACAGCTCGCGGTTGGCCTGGTAGCGCAGCCACAAGCCTTCGAACAGGTTGTCGGCCAGTTGCTTGCGGGCAAACTCGCGGGCAGCGTGGATAGCGTCCACATCCGCCACCTCGCTGATTTCCGTGAGGTAGGCTTCGCTCGGCAGCGAGAGCATTTCGGCGACCATGGCCTGGTCCAGGCTTTCATCGCTCAACACCGTGCGCAGCGCGTCGATCAAGCGCTGATCAAGCTTCAGCGACTGGCCCGCCTGATGCTGGCCGATCAGCTCCTGCAACACCTGCACGGCCAACTGCTGGCCAGCATCCCAGCGGTTGAAACCGTCGCTGTCGTGCTGCATCAGGAACATCAGTTGATCGCGGCTGTAGGGAAAGCTGAGCTTTACCGGCGCCGAGAACCCACGCAGCAACGAAGGCAAGGGTTTTTCAGCGATGTCGACGAAGGTAAACGTCTGCTCCGCTTCGGTTACCGAGATCACCCTTGAGGTGCCACCCGCCGTTGCTTCGCCGGCCAGGCGCAAGGCAATGCCGGCGCCCTGCCCGTCCAGCAAGCCCAGCTCTACCGGGATCACAAAGGGCAATTTCTCGACCTTGTCCGGAGTCGGCGGGCAGCTCTGGCGGAAGGTCAGGCTGTAGGTCTTGGCCGCCGCATCGTAAGCCTCGCTTACCGCCAGGCGCGGGGTACCGGCCTGGCTGTACCAGCGCTTGAACTGGCTGAGGTCGGCGCCATTGGCATCTTCCATGGCCTTGATGAAGTCGTCGCAGGTCACGGCCTGGCCGTCATGGCGTTCGAAATACAGGTCGCTGCCTTTGCGAAAGCCTTCGGCACCGAGCAAGGTGTGAATCATGCCGACCACTTCCGAGCCCTTTTCATACACGGTCAGGGTGTAGAAGTTGGAGATCTCGATAAAGCTGTCCGGGCGCACGGCGTGGGCCATGGGGCCGGCATCTTCAGCGAACTGGTGGGTACGCAGGTACGCCACGTCCTGGATGCGCTTGACCGTGGCCGAGTTCATGTCGGCAGAGAAG
This sequence comes from Pseudomonas sp. PA-1-6B, assembly GCF_021609545.1. Classification (NCBI taxonomy): domain Bacteria; kingdom Pseudomonadati; phylum Pseudomonadota; class Gammaproteobacteria; order Pseudomonadales; family Pseudomonadaceae; genus Pseudomonas; species Pseudomonas sp. PA-1-6B. The sequence goes on along the minus strand of NZ_WJZM01000063.1, from coordinate 6,203 downwards.
CCCGAGTCACGGAACACGGTGAAGCCTTCCTTGAGCGACAGTTGGAACCAGTCGCGGCAGGTCACGCGGTTACCCGACCAGTTATGGAAATATTCGTGGGCGACGATGGCTTCAACGCGCTGGTGAGCGGCATCGGTAGCGGTTTCGGCGCGGGCCAGCACGGCGCTGGAGTTGAAGATATTGAGGCCCTTGTTCTCCATGGCGCCCATGTTGAAGTCGTTGACCGCCACGATCATGAAGATGTCCAGGTCGTACTCGCGGCCGTAGGTCTCTTCGTCCCAGCGCATGGATTTTTTCAGGCTGGTCATGGCGTGCTGGCACTTGTCGATGTTTTCCGGCTCGACGTAGATGCGCAACGCGACTTCGCGGTTGGTCATGGTGGTGAAGCTGTCTTCGACGCACCACAGGTCACCGGCCACCAGCGCAAACAGGTACGCCGGCTTCTTGAACGGATCTTCCCAGGTCGCCCAATGCCGGCCGTCTTCGCCAGGGCCGCTGGCAATCGGATTGCCGTTGGACAACAGCACCGGATAGCTGTGCTGCTCGGCGATCACCGTGGTGGTGAACACGCTCATCACGTCCGGGCGGTCGAGGTAATAGGTGATCTTGCGGAAACCTTCGGCCTCGCACTGGGTGCAGAACATACCGCTGGATTTGTACAAACCTTCCAGGGCAGTGTTGGTTTCCGGGTGAATCTTGACGGTGGTGTCGAGGGTGAAGGTCTCACTCTTTGGCTGCACGGTCAGGTGGCTGTCGGTCAGTTGATAGTCAGCGTCCGTGAGCGGCTGGTCGGCCAGGTTGACACTCAACAGTTCAAGTTGCTGGCCGTCGAGCACCAATGGTGGCAAACCGGCGCCACGCTCGGGATTGCGGCGCATCACCAGCTGCGCGTGGACCAGGCTGTGGTCCTCGAACAACTCGAAGGTCAGGTGCGTCTCGTCGATCAGGTAGTCCGGCGCCTGATAGTCCTTCAGGTAAATCATCTTCGGTTGTTCGGTGCGCATGCTTGGGATCCTTCTACTGATGCACGGCGAGCTGGTAGGCCGTGTATTTACGAATGTTGATAACGCCGGTGTCGAAGATCAGGTATTGGCCCTTGATCCCCAGCAGCGTGCCTTCGGCAATCGGGTTCTTGTCCAGGTTGAAGCTGACGATCTTGGTCGGATACTGCTCGACCGGGTAGCGGATTTCAATCGGCTCGATGTCGGCAATGGTTTGGATGGCCTGCAGGCCAAAGCGTTCCTGCAAACCCAGCAAGCCCTCGGCGCAAGAGGCGAACAGCTCATCACGCACCTGCTTGAGGTCTACCGCTTGCGCCTCGCCCTTGAGCAAGGCGCGCCAGTTGGTCTTGTCGGCCACCTGGCTGCGGAACAAGTCTTCGACGAAGCCCGATTGCTGGCGCGTCGCCACGCGCATGATCGGCAGCGCCTGGCTGGCGCCCTGGTCCAGCCAACGGGTGGGCAACTGTGTAGCACGGGTAATGCCGACCTTGATGCCCGACGAGTTGGCCAGGTACACCACGTGGTCGGTCATGCAGAATGTCTCGCCCCAGCCCGGATCACGGCAGGTACCGGCGTCGTAATGGCAACGCTCGGGGCTCATGATGCACAGGTCACACTGGGCCAGCTTGGTCATGCACGGGTAGCAATAGCCCTGGCTGAAGCTGGTCTTGGTCTTGCGCCCGCAATGGCTGCAATGAATCGCGCCCAGGTATTCCAGGCGGACATGGGTACCGATCAACGGATTGACCGGCACCTCGGTGTCGCCCAGGCGAAAGGCGTATTGAACGGTCGGCTCACCGAGTTGCGCCGACATTTTGCTGACTGCACCGCGACCAATTTCAATCAATGGATCGCATCCGACTTGAACAGGATGTTCGCCACCGGTTCTGACTTGGACGCGCACTCCTGCGGGCCCATATAGCCGGTGCGCTGCTCTTCGGGCAGGTTCTGGATCTCCCAGGCGATCATCGCTTGCAACGACAATTCGCGCTGCTCGGCGGTGAGCTTGCGGCCATCGGACCATTTGCCGATCTCTACCGCGAGCTTGAGGCTCTCGTAGATGTCCGGGGTGATGTTTTCGATCATTTCAGCAAAAGAGGACATAAGGCTCTTCCTTATCAAAGAGACGCTTTGCGACGGTTGTACAAACCGCCGAGCAAACCCGTCAAGCAACCGATGACCAACCCGCCCACATGGGCCGCGTTGGCGATTTCGCCGAAACCGATCATCGAGACCAGCCCCGACAGGCAGAGCAGCAACCACACCAGCATCATCACCAGCACCCCACGGGGCAGGCGATAGGCCGGGTTGGGCGACAATAATTGAAAGATCCAGCAGTGCCCGAGCAGGCCGTACAACACGCCGGACAAGCCGCCAAACAAGCCGGGGCCACCGTAGGCGTATTGCGCGTAGTTGGAGACCAGGCTGAACAACAGGGTCAGGCCCAGCAGGTTGATGCTGCCCTGGCGCGCTTCAATGCGCCGACCCAGCTCCCAGTACCACATGCCGTTCATCGCCAAATGCAGGATGCCGAAGTGGATCAGCATCGGCGTGACCAGGCGCCACCACTGCCCCGAGGCCAGCGTGTCGGCCAGCGGCGTGAACTGGATGTACTCGCCCAGCACCCGGAACGGCAGGAAGGTCAGCCAGGCCATGGTTTGCAGGTTTTCGCCGAGCAACGTCACGGCCGCGACGATGAGGCTGGCCAGCAAAACCAGCGCGGTGACCGGGCTATGGCGCACCTGCTGGACAAAACCGGGCCGCGCAACCGGCGCCTGCTCGGGAATATCCAGTTGCTGGTCCGGGTCGCCAGCGGGGAAACGTTGATACAACACGCGCACATCGTCGCTGATGGCCTCGGGCACCCACAGCACCTGTTCACCCGCCTCCTCGCTGACGCGGTGCGGCACCTGCATGCGCTGCAGCAACTTGACGAAGCCGCCCAGGTCGACGCTCAGGGGCAAGCGCAATACAGCTACGGTACTCATGGAATGGCCTCTGGTCGCTCAACGTCGACCCATACGAATTTACGCGGATCCAGTTGGGTTTCCTGGTCGAGTCGATACGCCACCAGCTTGCCGTACAACACTGCGCTGTAGTCCAGGCAGGCCAGGTTCGGGCGGATCGGCGCCGGTTTGCCGCTGCGCCAGTAGTGGCCGACGAACAACAGCGGTTCATCGACGCCATAGCGCAGCAAAGAATTTTTTTGCGTGGACGACAACGGCGTGCGTGCCACCGGCTCCGGCAAGGCGTCGGGCTGGAACACGATGTCGCCGTAGGTCTTGGGGTCGTCCTCCCAGAACTTGGTGCGAAAGAACGACCGCGTCAGGCCATCGCCACCGGTCAGGGTGAGCCCATCGGGCAGGCGCATATCGGTGCCGCGCAACAGGCGATCGAATGCATTGCAGGCGAAACTGCCCGGTACGGCGGCGGCTTGCAGGAAGTGTTGGTCGATGCAGCCGTCCGGGAAGGTCGCGCGCAGCGGCTGGATAAAGCTGTCGTCCCAGCACGCGTGCACTACGCGAAAACGCCCGGCGTCGACAAACAGCGGCATGTCGTAGAACCAGCCGAGGAAGTCGTGCCAGTCGGCCGGGTGGTGTTCGAACTGGGTCAGGGTCTCGTGGATCAAGCGGGCGTGGCGCGGGTTGTGCTCACGCACGAACTGCTTGCCGCTGCCCGGCGGGGCCGGCGTGGTCCAGCCCAGCGCATTGAACTCGTGGTTGCCCATGATGCACAGCGCCTGGCCGGCCTCGGTCATATCGTGGACGATATGCAGCGCCTCGCGGATGCGTGGGCCACGGTCGATGATATCGCCCAGGAACACCGCCATGCGCGACGGATGGCGCCAGGTGCCGCCCTGCTTGTGGTAACCCAGTTGGTCGAGCAAGTGCTCAAGGGTATGAGCGCAACCGTGCACGTCACCAATCAGGTCGTAGCTACGCGCGGGATCGAGCATCAGTCGCCTCCACCCCCCAAGCGGCTGCCCCAGCCCAACTTGGTGCGGCACACTTCGTAGTAGTTGTGATCCAGCGGGTGGATCAAGCGCAACTTCTGTGCCTTCTTGCTCACGGTGATGGTGTCACCGGGGGCGCAGGTGAAATGGTTCTGCCCGTCGCAGGAGACTTGCGGGTAGATTTGCATGTCTTTGGACACCACGATTTTCAGCTCACTGTTGCCATCGACCACAATTGGCCGACTGGACAACATATGGGGGTACATCGGCACGATCACAATGGCATCGAGCTTGGGGTGCATGATCGGGCCGCCGGCCGACAGCGCGTAGGCGGTAGAACCGGTGGGCGTGGCGACGATCAGGCCGTCGGCTTTCTGGCTGCAGACGAACTGGCCATCGATGTACAGCTCGAACTCGATCATGCGCGTGGACTTGCCGGGGTGCAGCACCACGTCGTTAAGGGCATCGCCCTGGCCGATCGCCTCGCCATGGCGGCGCACTTCGGCCTGCAGCAGGAAGCGGTTCTCCACCAGGTAATGGCCGTCGAGCACCTTGGCCACTTCGATTTCCAGCTCATCGGGGCGGATGTCGGTGAGGAACCCCAGGCTGCCGCGGTTGATCCCCAGCACCGGCACGTTATGCCGCGCCAGCGCCCGGGCGGCGCCGAGCAGGCTGCCATCACCGCCGACCACGATGACCATGTCGCACACCTCGCCGAGCATCTTGCGCGACGAGGTTTGCAGGCCGTGGCCAGGAAGGATTTCAGCGATGGTGTCTTCGAGGATCACATGCAGGTGGCGCTCGAGCAGAAACTTCTTCAGCCGGCGGACGGTGTCCAACACCTGGGTACTGCCCAGGCGACCGATAATGCCGATATTGCGAAATTGCTCCATGGGGCTCCTGCGGGATCTGGGGTGAGGCAAAAAGAGCGATTATGGGCGAAAGGCCGCCTCAGGCAAAATCCTTTGTCGCCGCCACACCTTGATGACAATGGTTCTCAGGCACCTTCTGCGCGCTGAAAAGGCTATGCTCGGACCATGACCCCATTCCCCGACTTGCACACCCTGCCCCGCCAACTGCGCCACCCCGAGGTGCGCGACCTGGCGTGGGTGATGCTCGCGCCGCCGATGCTGGCGCAGACGCCTTGGCCGCAGCGCCATCCGCTGGCGGGCAGTGACTGGGTGCAGGCCCCTCACCAGCTCGAAGCCTGGCTGCGCCAGCTGGACCAGGACAGCAGCGCGCTGCAGCAGTGGCTGAGCCTGTCACGTACCCGGCGCCTGGGCCTGTACTACGAGCGCTTGTGGCAATTTGCGGTGCAGCAGGCGCCGGGCGTGGAGTTGCTGGCCGCCAACCTGCCGATCCGCCGTGCCGGGCACACCCTGGGCGAGCTGGACATGCTGCTGCGCGACCGCGATGGGGTGCACCACCTGGAACTGGCGATCAAACTCTACCTGGGCCCGCAGGACGGCAACGGCCAGGACACCGCCCAATGGCTGGGGCCTGGCTGCCATGACCGGCTTGACCGCAAACTCGCGCACCTGGCCCAGCATCAACTGCCGATCTCCGCGCGGGCAGAAAGCCGCGAGGCCTTGGGGGCGTTGGATATCCAAGCGTTCGATGCGCATTTGTGGCTCGGCGGCTATCTGCTCTACCCCTGGCCCGGCGCGGCGCAATCCCCCCTCGGCGCTCACCCGCAGCATCTGCGTGGGCGCTGGTTGCATCAGCGCGACTGGACAGACTTTGTCAGCACCCGCCCGGCGGGCCGCTGGCAACCCCTGCCCCGCCATGCCTGGCTGGCGCCCGCGCATTACCCGGCCGATGAAGTGTGGAGTGAGGTGCAGATGCAAGACTGGCTGGCAGAGCTGGACCCCATGGCCCCGGCGCAGTTGCTGGTGCGCATGGTGCCGAACGGTGAGGAGTGGGAGGAAGCCGAGCGGTTGTTTCTGGTGGCTGATCTTTGGCCGAATGTGCCGGGGACAGGCTGATAGGTGTGGGGTGTTTGAGGGCCTCATCGCAGGCAAGCCAGCTCCCACAATTTGACCGCGCAGCCGATTCCATGTGGGAGCCGGCTTGCCTGCGATGGCGATAGCCCAGGCGCTACAGCTTATCGATGTGCTGATACTCCAACTGAAGCCACACCGTTTGACGCGCCGCCTATCCCTGTGGGAGCTGGCTTGCCTGCGATGGCGACAGCCCAGGCGCTACAGCTTATTGATGTGCTGATAATCCAACTGAAGCCACACCGTTTG